>JBBSDR010000548.1:0-5470 GCA_038240465.1 Gemmatales bacterium | reverse complement strand
TACGCTCCCGGCTCGCCTCAGAGTTGCTGCTTCTCAGGAGACAACAAGGATGGACCTGGACCTGTCGTCGCGGAAACTGCTCGCCCTGCTTCGCGCGCGCGTCACCATCGTCATCGGCGACAACCTGGAGCGCCTGGCGCGCAGCCTGGAACTGACTCCGGAGGACTTCACGCAGATCAGCGAGCATTTGCTCGCGCTCGGCCTTGCCGAAGTGGAATCGCTCGGCGACGGTTACCATCGCCTGGCCATCACCGACGAAGGAATTGCAGCGCATCAATCAAAATCCGAAATCCGAAATCCGAAATCCGAAAAGAAGACAGAGGGTTCGGGTTTCGGATTTCGAGCTTCGGATTTTCATCATGTCTGATCTCGCCACGCTCGAACAAACCGCGCTCCAGGAACTGAACGCCTGCACGGACGAGACGACTCTCCGCGCCTGGCACACGCGCTATTTCGGCAAGCAAGGCGCGATGCTGCTGGCCCTCAAGGACATCAGCAAGGTGCCGCCGGATCAGCGCAAGACGTTCGGCCAGGAAGCCAATCGCATCAAGACGGCCCTCGAACAGGCCTATGAGGCGGCCCTGGCGCGCGAGAAGGATCGCGCTCTCGAAGCGAGCTTGCAGGCCGATCCACTCGACGTCACGCTGCCGGGACGTCAGGTGCCGCATGGCCGGCTCCATATCGCCACACAGGTCATGCGCAAGATCTGCGCCATCTTCGCCGATCTTGGTTTCCAGGTGTATCGCAGCCGGGAGGTCGAGGACGACAAGACCAATTTCGAGTTGCTCAACATGCCGCCGCACCATCCGGCGCGCGACATGTGGGACACATTCCACACGACGGTCCCCGGCGTCCTGCTGCGGACGCACACCTCGCCGGGACAGATCCACGTCATGCGCGAGCAGTGTCCGAAACCGATCCGCGTCATCCTGCCCGGCATGGTCTACCGCTACGAACAGGTGACCACGCGCAGCGAGATGATGTTCCACCAGGTCGAGGGACTCGCGGTCGGCCACGACATCACCATGTCGGACCTCAAAGGAACGCTGCTGGCCTTCGCCCGGCGGATGTTCGGTCAGGATCGCGAGATTCGCATTCGATCGAGCTACTTCCCGTTCACGGAGCCATCGATCGAGGTAGACGTGAGCTGGCCGGTGGTCGATGCGGAGAGCGAACGGCTGACCAAGGGGACCGGCTGGCTGGAGATCCTCGGCGCCGGCATGGTGCATCCGGTGGTGCTGCGCAACGGCGGCTACGATCCGGGGCAGTACAGTGGTTTCGCCTTCGGCCTCGGTCCCCAGCGAATGACGATGGTCATGCACGCCATCGACGACATCCGCCACTTCTGGGGCAATGACCTGCGCTTCCTGCGGCAGTTTTGAGGTGCCCAGCGAGGGATTGACCATGACGGTGAGCGATCGATTGCAAGGAGAAAGCCGATACGCGGCCCTGGTCGCGCGGACGGACGATCTCTTGCGCGGCGAACTCGGTCAGGACTTTGCCGCGGAGTGGGACCTTGTCTCCGACAACTGGGGTTCGCCCTGGCTTCAACTGCGCTTGAGCGACAAGGCAGGGGCGCGAAGTGAGGCTCTGCTCCGCCCCGAAGAGATGAATTTTCCCGGGCGGCTCAAGCAGAAATTCGACGCCCTGAGCGACAACCTGAAGCGGATTCGCGAGTGGAAATCCCTTCTCCGCTCCTTATTCCATCAGGTCCGTGTGTGGTGCGAGCAGAAGGCGCCTGAGTTGCAACTTTCAGAGCGGCCCTATCTGGTCAAAGAAGAGTTGTTCGGTCAATACGAGGCGAGCGTTCTGCACGCTGACAGTGACAAGGGACATGCCGAGTTGCGTCCGATCGGCGCGCGGGTCGCCGGCGCCGAGGGCCGCGTCGATGTTGTCGGACCGGAACAGGATCAAGTCCTAATCTATGCCAGCCGGGACGGAGGTTGGAACTGGGTTGACCGTGGGCTGGTCGTCACTCTGCGTCTTCTGGATGCAGACTTGATCGCGCGCCTCATTCGGGATTGCCTGGGATGAGCAACCCCCTTGAGCCGGTGTGGCGGGCCTACTGCTTCACTCGCGATTGCATGCGCGCGGAACCCGCGACCGCGTTCAAGAGGCTGACGGATTTCTTTGTTGAAGCCGGGCTGATCAGTCCCTGAAAGGGTGGCTTCGCACCTCCGGTAAGTTTGAGAAAAGTACAGGAAGACTCATGAAAGTCCCGCTGAGCTGGCTTCGCGATTATGTCGATGTGACCTTGCCGGTCGAGCAGCTTGCAGTGCGCCTGACGCTTGCCGGACTCGAAGTCGCCGGCATTCGGCCTGTCGGCCTGCCGGTGCCGGAAGGCGTGCGCGTCAAGCCGGAGGACGCTGGCCCTGTTTGGGACCGCGACAAGGTCGTCATTGCCGAGATCGTCGAAATCGTCAAGCATCCGGATGCCGACAAACTCAAGCTGCCTCTTGTCTCGTTCGGCGGCGGCAAGACGAAACAACTTCTGACCGGGGCGCCGAACCTCAACGTCGGCGATAAGGGACAGAAAGTCGTCGTCGGACTTGCGGGGACGACGTACTTCGACGGCCACAACAAGGACAAGAAGAAGGACCTCAAGGCGCTCAAGCCGGCGACGGTGCGCGGCATTCTCTCCGACGCCATGGTCATGTCACAGTTTGAATTGGGCATCGCCGACGATCACGAGGGCGTCATCATCCTCGACGACGATGCGCCGGTAGGTATGCCATTCGCCGATTATGTGGGCGATTACGTCCTGGAAATCGACGTGCTGCCCAACATGGCGCGCTGCCTGTCGATGATCGGCATCGCTCGCGAAGTGGCCGCCCTGACCGGCCAGACGCTGAAATATCCGCCGGCGCTCAGCGGCGTCTCGAACGAGGCGATTGAGGGACAGCTCAAAGTCAACATCGAGGATCCGGCCCTGTCGGCGCGCTATGCGGCCATGCTGCTCAAGGGCGTCAAGGTCGGGCCGTCGCCGTACTGGATGAAGGTTCGGCTGGCGCTGGCCGGGATGAGGCCGATCAACAACCTCGTCGATGTGACGAATTACGTCATGCTCGAATGGGGGCAGCCGCTGCACGCCTTCGATTTCGACAAGCTCAGGGAACGCGCCGGCGGCAAGACGCCGACAATCACCGTCCGGCCTGCCCATTCGGGCGAGAAGCTGACCACCCTCGATAAAGCCGAGAGAACGCTGGCGTCGGAGAACCTTGTCATCGCCGACGAGAAGGGAGCCATCGCTCTCGCCGGCGTCATGGGCGGACTTGAGACCGAGGTAACGGAGCAGACGAGGAACGTGCTGCTGGAGTCGGCCAGCTTCCATTTCGTCAACATTCGGCGGACGTATCGCGTGCTCGATCTGCCGAGCGAGGCGAGCGCGCGCTTCTCGCGCGGCGTCCATCCCGAGATGGTCAAGCCCGCCGCCGAACGCGCTTGCGATCTGATGCGCCAGTACGGCACCGCCGCCGTGTGCCAGGGAATCATCGACGTCCACCCGGCGCCCCTGACGCCGCAGGTCATCGACCTGAAACTGAGCGAGGTTCGCCGGCAACTCGGCATGGAGGTCGCCAAGGAAGAGGCGACGCGCGTGCTGACGGCCCTGGAATTCGCGGTCGAGGACGCGGGCGCGGACAGTCTGCGTGTGACCGCGCCACCGCATCGGCTGGATATTCAGGAGGGAGCCGCCGACCTGATCGAGGAACTGGCCCGCATTCACGGTTACGATCGTCTGCCGGCCACACTGATCCGCGAGTCGCTGCCGGAACAGGTGGGCAACGCCGCCCTGGAGTTGGAGGAACACCTTCGGGATCTGCTCGTCAACGCCGGGCTGCAAGAGGTCATCACCTACGCCCTGACGGAGCCGTCGCGCGAGAAGCCGCTGGGGCTGCCGGTGCGGACATACATCCGCCTGGTCAACCCGATCAGCAGCGAGCGCGTCGTCATGCGGCACAGTCTGCTGGCGAGTGTGCTGGAGGTGACCGGGACAAACTTGAAGCACACCGACGATGTGCGGCTGTTCGAGATTGGCCATGTCTATCTGCCGCGCGGAGAGGATAAGCTGCCGGACGAGCCATTGCGTCTGGCGCTGGCGATGACCGGCTGGCGTCAGCCGGAGTTCTGGGGCCTGCCGTCCGGAACTGCGCGACAGCCGCTCGACTTCTTCGACCTCAAGGGCATCCTCGAAGGATTGGCCGCCAGCCTGCATCTGCCGGAGGTGACGTATCAGCGCTCGGCGATGCCGTATCTGCATCCGGGCCGATCCGCCGACCTGTCGATTCAAGGAAAGGCGGCCGGTTCGTTCGGCGAACTGCATCCGCGCGTGGCGGAAGCGTACAAGCTCGGCAACCGACCGATCATCGTCGGCGAGTTCGACCTCGACGCCATCCTCAAGGCAGTGCCGGCGCGATTCGCATATACATCGATTTCGCCGTATCCGCCGGCGCTGCGCGATGTCGCGGTGATCGTCGATGAGACGGTGACGGCGGAGCAGGTGGTGAAGGAGATTCGCGTTGCCGGCGGCGCGCTACTGCGTGAGGCGCGGCTGTTCGATCTGTATCGCGGTGACAGTGTCGCGGCTGGCAAGAAAAGCCTCGCCTATGCCCTGACGTATCAGTCGAACGAGGGAACGCTCAGCGACAAGGACATCGACAAGGCGCACAAGAAGGTTGAGGATCGTCTGAAGCACGTTTTGAAGGCGTCGATCCGCGGACAGGAGTGACCATCCGCCGCTTGCCTTTCGCGTGCTTTGCGCGAAACGCAAGCAAGACACGATTGCATCATGGGTTCTGATAGAATGGGTCCGATGAACGAACCAGCTTCTTGCGAGCCGTCCTGTCGCGACACCTGCACAGCTCCCTGCGCTGGCCCGCTGTTGCCGATCTCGCTCAGCGAGGCTCAGGAGCGATGGAATCGCGAGGCCGTGACGGGCGTTTGCGACACGGGCCGGTATCGTTGCCGCTATGGTATCTGGGGTGCGGGACCGCCGCTGCTCTTCCTTCATGGCCTGGGTGACACCAGCGAGGCGTTCGTTCTGCCCATCGCTCACCTGTCGCGGTGGTTCCGCTGCATCGCGTATGATCTGCCGACCGGCCACGACGACAGCTCTTGCCTGAAGCGCTATACCCACGCTGAGCTTGTCGAGGACCTGTGGAGCGTTCTCGATCATCTCGACGTGCGACAGAGTTACCTCTACGCGGCGGGGTTCGGCTCGACCGTGGCGCTGGCTGCTCTCCGGGTGCGTCCGCAGCGTCTGCCGCGCGCCGTCCTGCAAGCGCCGCTCATCCACAAGCGGTTGACGCGGACTGATCGCCTTTGCGCCTGTCTCATGTGTCATCTGCCCGGCACGATGGGATCGCTGCCGGGGCAACGGCGGCGCATGACGCGGCAGCATCACGCGCCCTTCGCTGATCGTCCACCTGAGTTGTGGGACCATTTCCTCAGTTATCGCGGCAGGGTTCCTATT
>JBBSDR010000547.1:0-5472 GCA_038240465.1 Gemmatales bacterium | reverse complement strand
TGGCGCGATAATGCTGCACGCGCTCCGCTCGAAGACTCGCGTCGCGGCTAACCCACACGGGCCTCAGCGTGTTCGTGCCGCAGTCGGCGCTCCAGATCGGCCAGTTGCTGCTCGATCCCCGCGAGCTTGCGCTGCCCTGGTAAACGGCGAGGTTCGGATCGTCCTGCACCTCGACCTTGCAGCCGTCCATGAGCCAGCCGCCGCCGTGGATGTACACCACCACCGGGAACGGTCCCTTGCCGCAAGGCCGGGCCAGGTCGAGAAGCACTTGGGTGTTCGCGTCCGGCTTACTGTAGACGAGATCCTGGAAAAGGAGTGGTTCCGCCGGAATGGCGACCTTCTCATCCGCCCTGGGGGGATCGGTGATCGGCAGCAGGGCAAAAGTAATCAGCAGCAGTGTGAGAGGTAATAGATGACGGCGCATGAAAGGCTCCTCCCAGGATGGGATGTCGGCCGGTTCCTGCCAAAGCCCGGCCGGTTTGTTCCCGGAGAGAAGCAGACGTGATTCATCCATGAATCACTCGCGGAATTCGCGGAGAAAATCAGCAACCGTCCACGCCTGAATGGCGATGAGCCGGTTGAGCTTCGGCATGATAAGGTACTCCTCGAGTCTATTGCTCGCCTGGATGTCGTCGGCCCGGTTGGCTCCCCGCGCTGTGCGCTGATGCGTCGAGCGCGTATAGTGAAAGACGCTTCCACCAGTCATCAGGGCCGCTGTCATGTCCGCTCTCACTTACGATTACGACGTCGTCGTTGTCGGCGCCGGCCATGCCGGCACCGAGGCCGCTCTCGCCGCCGCCCGCATGGGTCTGCGCACCGCTCTGCTGACCATGAACGCCGACATGGTCGGCGCCATGAGCTGCAACCCGGCGATCGGCGGCGTCGCCAAGGGACAGATCGTCCGCGAGATCGACGCCCTCGGCGGCGCCATGGGCGAGATCATCGACGCCACCGCCATTCAGTTCCGCATGCTCAATCTCACCAAGGGACCCGCCATGCACAGTCCGCGCGCCCAGGCGGACAAGAAGCTCTATCAGTTCACGATGAAACATCGCGTCGAGGCGCAGGCCAATCTGACGCTGCGGCAGGAGATGGTCGAAGGGCTTCTTCTCGAGGATTGTCGATTGTCGATTGATGATCGTCGATTTGAAGAGGACAATCGACAATCGACAATCAACAATCGACAATTGAGGGTCGCCGGCGTTCTCGCGGCGGGAGATACCCTCTATCGCGCGCAGGCCGTTGTTCTGACGACGGGGACGTTCCTCAAGGCGATCATGCACACCGGCGAGTCGAAGTCGCGCGGCGGCCGCGCCGGCGATCAGTCGGCTGAGACCCTCAGCGAAAGCCTCGCCTCCTGCGGCTTCGAGCTGGCCCGCTTCAAGACTGGAACGCCCTGCCGTCTCAATGGCAGGACCATCGATTTCTCGAAGTGTGAGCCACAGCCCGGCGACGAGACTCCTCGGCCTTTCAGCTTCCTCAACGAGCGCATCACGCAGCCGCAGATGATGTGCCACATCACTTATACGACAGCGGCAGTCCACGATATCATTCGCCAGAACCTTCATCGCGCTCCCATGTACAGCGGCCAGATCCAGGGCCGCGGGCCGCGTTACTGTCCCTCCATCGAGGACAAGGTCGTTCGCTTCGCCGACAAGGATCGGCACCAGATCTTCCTCGAACCGGAAGGACGCAACACCCTCGAGTATTACTGCAACGGCATCTCCACCAGCCTGCCGCGCGACGTGCAGCATGCCATGCTGAAACTCATTCCCGGCCTGGAGAATGCCGAGGTCATGCGCTGGGGGTACGCCGTCGAGTACGACTACGCCCCGCCGACGCAGCTTTACCCGACGCTCGAAACGAAGTTCGTCGCCGGCCTCTATTTCGCCGGCCAGATCAACGGCACGACCGGCTACGAAGAGGCGGCCGCTCAAGGGCTGATGGCCGGCGTCAATGCGTCCCTCAAGATCAAGGGCGAGCCGCCGCTCATTCTCGATCGCAGCCAGGCCTACATCGGCGTCCTGATCGACGACCTGGTCACGCGCGGTGTCGATGAGCCATACCGCATGTTCACGTCGCGGGCCGAGTATCGGCTGCTGCTACGGCACGACAACGCCGACCGCCGGCTGACGCCCCTGGGAAGGCGGGCCGGTCTGGTCGATGACCGGCGCTGGCAGCGGCTCCAGCGAAAAGAGGCAGGCCTCACGGTCCTGGGGGAATACCTCCGTCATCACCGGCACGAGCAGCAAACGCTGGAACAGTGGCTGCGGCGGCCGGAGACGACCTGGGAACAACTGTGTTCCCTGGATTCCGGGCTGGCAGAGCAGGCGCGGGGAGTCGAGGCGGAAACGATCGAGCAGGTGGTACTGGAAGTCAAGTATTCGGGATATGTGGCCCGGCAGGCGGCGCAGGTGGAGCGTTTTCAGCGTCTGGAGTCGAAACCGATCCCGGGGCATTTTGACTACGCGGCCGTACCCCAGATGCGCGCCGAGGCACGAGAGAAGCTGAACCGGATTCGCCCGACAAGCATCGGTCAGGCCAGCCGCATCAGCGGCATCAGCCCAGCCGACCTGGCCGTTTTATTGCTCTATCTTGATTGAGGGAAAAAAAGTAGAACATACCCAGTTGGCTGTGAGTGTGAATCTGGGAAGAAAAACGCATCTGGCTCAGCCTGGCAATCCGATAAAAGCAGAGAAGATACCCCAAGTTCGACGACCGCGCAGGATCGCCAAGACAGGGCAACAAGATGGGTGCCGTAAGATAGGCAAGCTGTCAGGGAGCCTGACGTGAATAGGGGAAATATCAGCAACTTGCTGAAAGAGAAGCATTTAGAGCGACCAACCCCATTCGGTTCACATTGACTTGCTTCACCATTTGATTATAATCCCGGGTGGATAGACAGACTGGAAAGCCCCTCTCATGATTCTCCCGACATTCTTGCCCCTCGCGGAGTGATAGAGCATCTGGCCCAACATCAACGTCCAGGGATAGGGCGCCAGGCAAGGGATTGACCAGTTCAGGGATGATAGAGGGCCGGCAGCCTCTTGATCGGACAAGAGGCCTTGGCTCCTCCTCGTGCGCTGGGGTGTCAGACCCGGCCAGGAAGGGATAGAACACGCATGAAGACCGTTTTCACGACCGGCGAAGCCGCCAAGATCTGCAAGGTCAGTCAGCAGACGATCATTCGCTGCTTCGACAACGGCCAGCTCAAGGGTTTCCGCGTCCCGGGATCGCGCTTTCGCCGCATCCCCCGCGAATCGTTGTACAAGTTCATGAAAGACAATGGCATCCCGACCGACGCCCTCGAGTCCGGCAAGCGCAAGGTGCTGCTGGTGGACGACGATCTCGAGCTCGTCGAGGTCATGACCAAGTTCCTCGAAGAGGATGGTCGATTCGAGGTCCGCGTCGCTGGCAACGGCTTCGACGCCGGCATGATGGTCAAGGACTATCGGCCCGACATCATCGTCCTCGACGTCATGCTGCCGGACATCAACGGCAAGGAAGTCTGCCATCGCGTCCGGGCCGACACCACCCTCGAGGAAGTCCGCATCCTGTGCATCTCCGGCATGATCGAGGAAGACAAGATCCAGGAACTGCGGCTGTCCGGCGCCGACGAGTTCATGCACAAGCCGTTCGAGTGCGAAGTGCTGATCGACCGCATGTGCGCGCTGCTCGAGATGGAGCCCGCCGCGCACGTCGCCTGAAAATGCGAAATGATGAAGTGATGAATGATGAACGATGAATTCTTGATTCATCATTCATCATTCGTCATTCATCATTACTCCAGGGAGGGAGTCCGCCAAGTGATCGCCGAGGTCCTGACCCGGTGCGCCTGGGTGCCGCCTACCACAGCGGGGCTTCTCGCTCTGGCACGGGGTTCGTCCGAGGCGTGGAATCAGGTTCGCCGTGATCCCGGCGCCGTCCTGCTGCTGCTCCGTCATCCTTCCCTCGTTCAACTGCCGCCCGAGCGCATCTCTTTTCCAAAACTCCTTCTCTCCGCCGACGTCCTCGACGACGCGGTCCGCAAGCTCCGCCGCGAAGGTGAAGAGTCCCTCATCGACTGGGACGATCCGCGCCGGGCCGGCGTGCATGCGTTTGCCGTGAGTTGTGCCGCGACGGCGCATCAACTGGCAGGGCTGACGCGGGCGTGCGATCCCGAGCGTGCCTGGGTGTCCGGACTGCTGGCGCCGCTGGGCTGGCTCGCGGTGACGGCCCATTTCCCGGACGAGACGGTCCACTGTCTGGCCGATCCTGAGTGGACGGAGGGACCCGCGCGGATCGAGGGCCAGCGCTGGGGACTCGATCAGGCAGAACTGACCCGGCGGCTGGCGAGACACTGGCGTTTGCCGGACTGGCTCGCGGAGATTGGCCACCTGGGCCTGCCCGCCGACGTCGCGGAGCAACTCGGCGTCGAGCCAACTCTATTTCGGATTGTGCAACTCGCCGTCTGTCTGGTGCAGCAGGACGGCGGGCTGCGTATTCCTGTAGGCGGAACGGCCAGCGAGTTGATGCGCGCGCTGGGCCTGACTGCTGTCGCCGAGCCGAGTGTCAAACAGGGTTGCGCGACTGCGGCACCCGTGACGCTCACGGAATATCTGGCCCTGGAGGCGGAGCGGCGGCGGCTCGATGCCCAGGCGGGAACGAAGCGGCTGGAAACGGAACTCGACATCCTTCACGGCGCGCTCGAAGACCAGCGCGGCCGGGAGGAAGAGCGGCTGCGGCAGCGGAAATTGCGGGCGATCGCCGAGTTTGCCGCCGGCGCCGGCCATGAGATCAACAATCCCCTGGCCGTCATCTCGGGCCAGGCGCAGTACCTGCTCGCTCATGAGGCCGAACCGGCGCGGCGCACTTCGCTGGAGAAGATCATCGGCCAGACGCAGCGCATTCATGTGCTGCTGCGTGAGTTGATGCAGTTCGCTCGTCCGCCCGCGCCCAATCTCCGCCCGATCGATCTCGTCCGCGCGATCGACGAGGTGGCGACGTCGCTGCGCGATCTGGCCCAGCATCAGCAGGTCCGCGTGCAGGTTCGCGACGAGGACAGTTCGGGCCATCCGCCGATTGCCCCGCCGCCATGCCTTGTCGAGGTGGACGAGAAGCAGGTGAAGACGGTGCTGGCGTGTCTGGTGAAGAACGCGATCCAGGCGGCCGGGTCCGAGGGCTGGGTGCGGGTGAGGCTGGAGCATCGCGGCGGGCAGGTACACGTCATCATCGAGGACAGCGGCCCCGGGCTGGACGACAGCCAGCGCGAGCATCTGTTCGATCCGTTCTATTCGGGGCGGGCCGCCGGCCGCGGTGCCGGCCTTGGCTTACCGATGGCCTGGTCGTTGGCCCGGCAGCAAGGCGGCGACGTCGCGCTGGTCAGCCAGCCGGGTGAGCCGACGTGTTTCGTCCTGAGCGTGCCGATTCCCGCCGAGCGAACGCAGATACTCGCTGGATGATCGCTGTAACTTTGAGGCGAGCCGGGAGCGT
>JBBSDR010000546.1:0-5479 GCA_038240465.1 Gemmatales bacterium | reverse complement strand
TTTTCGAGCGGATGATTGTGACAGCGACAGCAGGTGATCTACATGCCGAGGAAGGTCACCGATGTCGCTTAGGTCAGGTCAGTCACGTCGCGATGGAGGACAAAGTAGTTGGCGGCCCCATTCCGTGAGGTGCTGCCCTGGGCGGTGAGCAACTCGCGGGCGAAGCGGTCCCAGGGTTTGTTGTCGGCGACGCTCTGGCGGATGTGCTGATAGAACGCCCACACGGCCGGCTGCGGCAGTTTGCGTGTCGAGACGAGCAGCACGTCGGACCACTTGTGCGCCCAGTAATCGACGAACTCCGGCCGTTCGAGCAGGGCATCGATCAGCCGCGCTCGTTTATCAGCGCGCGTGTCGGCGAGGAACTTCTCGACCTCTTGCGTCGCTGGCAGCGTCCCGATCGCGTCGAGGAAGGCCCGGCGAATGAACTCGCTGTCGTCGCAGTTCGGCGCGGGTGGCAGCCGCAGCACCTGGAGCTTCTTCAGCACGAGTTCGTCGATGAAGCTATGCTTTGGCGCTTTGCTGAAAACCTCGGCGGCTAGCTTGTTCGGGAAGGGCGACGTGATGCGTGTCGTGGCGACGAGATTGGAGAACAACACGCTGATGGCCGCCTCGCCGTGGCCGCCGACCGTGGCGAGGCCATTCTCGTTGACGCCGGCGACGAGGTCTTCGCTGCTGGAAAACTTGGCCCAGCGCGTGACATCGCGGCTGACGCCGTCGCTGTACGAAGCGCGGACGACAACCTGCATCTTGTCCTTCGGCTGCAGGACGGCTGTGGGCGGAAAGACTTCAAGGCGGGTGATAGCGGCATCGTCGGCCTTGGGGCGCGGCGCGCCACTGGCAATCCAATCGGCGAGGAGGTTGAAGTCTGGCGATTCCGGTTCGAGTTTGCGTCCGCCGCCGTGCTTGACAACGAAGGTTGGCTTGGTCAGCATCAGACTGCGCGATGGCTCCTGCAAATCGACACGCCGTCCGAGCGACTGACGTGTGAGGACGAAATGATCGGCGTCGGGATCGTAGCCGCGTAGAGAGAGCTTCAACCCGCCCTTGCCGGCCAGTGCTCCGTGACAGGCGCCCGAGTTGCAGCCGATGCGCGTGAAGTTGGGGATGACTTCATTGCGAAAGCTCGGCTCGCGCACCTGTTTCGTGCCAGACACGCGCACCTTCGCCGTCGTTTTTCGGTCGTCGAGCGTGGCGGTGATGATCGCCTCGCCATCGCCGATGGCCTGCACGGCGCCCTTGCCGCTGACGCGAACCACCGTCTCGTCGGATGAGACGAGGGCCGCATCGACTGTTCGGTCGGCGGTGACGTTCCCGTTTTCCTCCACTACGACGAGCAGTCGCTGCGAGGCTTGCGGCCCAGTCAGGGTGATCTCGGCCGGGAACACTTTCAGTTCGGCGGCTCGAACACCAATTGGAGAGAGGGTGGTGAGCAGCACAATGAAAAGAATGGTTCGCAGCATCATGGTTGATCGTCATTCGAGGAATGGCTTGGAAACGCAGCGCGGAGGGCGTCGGCCAGCTTCTATTCAAGATAGAGAATCAGATCAGCGATACACAACGGGAAGCGAAAGAGGGCGACTGCTTCCCGTTGCCATCGGTTACTCAAGAAGGGTCCACTTCGCATCGCGGAGCAGAAAACGCCGCTTCCCTTTCTGCAATTCCTCTTCGGAATTGACCGGAATTCCTTGGGGTATCACCCCGCCTGTCTGGAGGAATACCGGCATATCATCCCGCTTGATCACGACGCCGGTTACCCGAACTCGCTTGCCCTTGTTGCCGCCGCTGTAGAACCCGTTGGGCCACTCATCTCGACCATCGATCCAGATCGGTCCTCCGTCTCCCCCGAGAAGAGCGCCGAGCTTGGCATTGAGAGCCATGCCTTCGACCGTCACTGACTGGCCGAGCTGCTCGGACCAATCCTTCGGCCAGGTCATGACGCGAGGTTCCGGCGGTTTAGCGTGTTCTTCGGGCAATCCGAAGAGTCGATCGTGCGGTGCTTTCTGATGGCAGCTCATGCAAGACTCGATGCGGCCGACGGACAGGACTGACTTCGCATCGGCGCTCACAGTTCCGTACACCCAGCCGTTATCACTCTCTGGAGTTGCCGGATCCACCTTGAACATGACGAACAACTCCCCCTGGCGAGCCGCGCGGTAGGACTTTCCGTCTCGCTTCACGATTCCCAAAGGCAGTCCCTTCGCCAATTGCTCCTCGTCGGAAGGGCTTGCACCTTCCGTCACTACTTCGGGAACCCACGACTGTTTCACGATGACCTGTCCCACCGGAGCAGTCTTGCCCGGAAAGCAGGTATACGACCCAGGAATCCATCCCTGCGAGCGAGAGTCCCAGACCTGCTTGGCGTACATGAAGTAGAATTTCCGACCATGTGTCGTGCTATCGCCGCTCGCGCTGAGCCGCAGGTTTGGAATGTCCCGTTGCGGCGCCCAGCAATAGACCCATCCCAACCGCAGCGTCTGATCGGCCTGTCCATAGGACTTGTACTCCCCCGCGATCTGCAACAGGCGATCTCGGAAAGGGTCGAGAGTAACGTCCTTCACGACAGGAGGGGTATTCGCACCGGCCGGCTTCTCCTCAGGCTGTGTCTCGACGCAGCCGGCCAGACCGAGAACGATCCCAAACGCAACAGCCCACAGTATTCGCTTCCGCATGGCATCCTCGCCGGATTGGAGTTGACCGAATGGCCCCAGCATAGCCCGAACCGTCCTTTTCACACCAGCCCAGCCCATCCGGGTCAGTTCACTTCCTGCCTCTCCCACTCGAAATCAGTCCGCCAGGAAGCGTCGCCGCGCGCGTATTTCTGAAACGCGTCGATGACACGCTCCAGGGCGATCTGCTCATCGACGGCGTGGTAGTGCTTCTTGAGCGATCCTTCCTGATGGTCCAGGACAAAGACTCGCTCCTGCTGCTCGGGATCGTCGTCCTGGGCCGTCTGCATGTATGTCCATTCAGCCAGTTCGAGGATGGCGAAGGCGTTTTCCTCCATCCAGTCCAGCGACCGCAGCGCCTCGTCAATCTGGGCCGCGCTGGGATTGTCGATGACGGTTCCGTTTTCGAGTGTCAACCGCATGTCTCTCTCCTGACGCCGGATGGCTCTTTCCTCGGACTGCCGTCAGCACTGAACTCGATGGAAGACCAGCACGCGCCAGACCCTATCCCTCGCGAGCCTCGTACTCCTCCTCACGCCGGTTCTCTTCCAGACACTCGATGTAGTCGCGATGGAGCGAGGGATGCAGTTTCTGCTGGTACGACTCATCCAGGTTGTGAACGCGGATCAGGTTGACCACATCGGCGAAGTCCTGATGGCAGCGCGCGGCCAACTTCAACTGGATGAGCGTCGGCAGATCGAGAACGCGAATGTCCTCAATGATGGTGACGACGTTAGCAGGGTCCGGATAGGCGATTGGCCCTGGTTTCCCGTTGCCGGGATAGCGCCCCGCGATCAGCACATCGACAGAAACCTCACTCTTCTTGTCGGTGAACCGCCGTGGCCGGCCTTCATGGCGCTCGTAGTCATTGGGGACGAATCGCTCGCAGAACTCCTCGAATCCGGCGGCAGACAGCAACACATCGAGATCGTTGGTCGTCCGTAGATAGCCCTGGGCAAAGACCGCCATGCCGCCCACCACGGCGTAGGTAATGCCGGCGTTGTCGAGCCGTTTCACCAGACGCCGCATCGTCTCGTGGACGCGATCTTTCTTCTCGAAAAATCGGTCGAGTTCCTTGAGACGCTCATCGAAGCTCGAAGAGAGATTGCGGAGCGACATTCCCAGGCGCTCCTATTTCTCGGCGAGTTTGAAAGCCACTGTCACACTCATACCCGGACGAAGGTAGACGCCCTCGTCGTCCGGGATGCGCACCTTGACTCGCACGCGTGTCGTTGCCGTGGCCGGATCGACCGATGAGGACAGAGCCGACACCTCGCCCGCATAGCCGTCCGGGTGTCGCTTGCGAAACGGATCGACCTTCTCGAACGCCTGCGGAACGATGGTGCAGCTCTGTCCGCCACGGATACTGGACAGGTCGCACTCATGGACGGCGAGTTCGACCTCCAGGTTGCGCAGATCGGCAATCTCGAATAGGACGCTGTCTGTTTTGACGAGGCTTCCCACTTCGCGCTTACGCGCCACCACAACCCCGTGATCCGGCGAGCGCACCGCGCAGGCATCCAACTCCAATTTCGCCAGCCTGAGGAGATGCTCCGCCGCCTTGACATCCAACTCAACCTTCTCGAGTTGTTTCGTGTCCTGGGCTTTGCGTGCTACCTCGGCTTTCAATTGCAGAGCAGTCAGCCTGTTCCGCGTGAGGGACAGTTCCTTCCGGCCCTTCTCCAGTTCCGTCGCAGTCGCGGGCGTTGCCGCAAGCTTGGCCCGCTTCTCCAACTCCGCAATGTGCTCCTTCAGACCGGTCTCACTTCTGAGAGTGCGTTGAACCACTGCAAGCAGGTTGTTCAGCTCCTCAACTCCGCCGGCTTTCAGTTCCTTGAGTCGTGCTTCGGCCGCCTCCAATCTTGCCCGCTCCACGTTGACTCTCTCCCCGAAGCGCGCAACCTCGACGGCAGCCAGAAGGTCTCCCTGCTTGACGTTGTCGCCCTCGGCAACGAACAGTTTCTCGATCCGCCCCTCAAGTTGCGGATATGCTCGAACGACTCGCCCAGGAACGATCTGGCCCGGCAATCGCAACGCACCGGCTTTCGGCGCCGGTTTCTTCTCCGCCTCCTGGCCGAACAACTCGACAAGCGGCAGATAGTCCTTCGGCGTGGCGCGGTAGAGCTTTCCGGTCGCGGTGTCGAGCAGGATGATTTCCGATTCGCCGGCGCGGACGACATGGAAGCGTCCGACCTTGACGTCGGGAGGAATGTTGATGGACTGCAACGGCGGCAAGTCCGCAGCGGAGAGCGGCAGAATGGTCATCAGTACGATCAGCGACGAGATGCAAGGACGGGCCATGAGATACCTCCTGAAATGAATGGGCGTTCCGATTCAGTCGAGCGGTTAGCTGGGTTTCACCCCTGCGCCGAACAGTTCTGCCAGAGGGAGCCGAAAACCAGGCAACACGTTGCCGCCATCCAGGTCTCGTTTATCCGATAGACCGCGAACATCCTCGATCGACTCATAGACGTAGACGAACCGCTGCCGCGGCAAGATCACCCAAACCAGTTGCACTCCGTGGAAGAAGTAGTCGTGAACTTTGCCGTGGATCTCCTCGAGCGTGTTGGAAGGACTGTTCACCTCGACGGCCAGGGTTGGGACGATGTCGAAGGCAGGCGGATCTTCCGTGAAAGGTACTGTGAAAGGCCAGCGATCGTAAGAGATAAATGCCAGGTCTGGACGTCGTGCCGGCCCCTTTGGCGAGAGACGGAACAGAGTTTCCGTCGTGGTCACGCCAAGGCGTTTCTCGACCGCGAATCGATGGATTCGTGCTGCCAGATCAAACGCAAGCAGACTCGCGACGGCGCCCA
>JBBSDR010000545.1:0-5485 GCA_038240465.1 Gemmatales bacterium | reverse complement strand
GAGCGCCCCGGGTTCCGAGGACTCCACCCGGGGCTTTAGTCGGGTCGCCCCTGCCGGGGTTCAAGACGCAAGCGGCTGCGCCTCTTCTGTCTTGACCCCTTTATGGGTGATCCGAATAAAGCCCCGGGTGCAGCGGAGTCCTCGGAGCGGAACCCGGGGCGTTGGCGTGTCATGGGCCACGCTGATCCCCAACCCGTGGCGCTCGCGTGTCATGGGCCACGCTGATCCGCAACCCGCGGCGCTGGACGGGCCATGGGGCGCGGGACGCTGGACGGAACCCGGGGCGCTGGCGTGCCATGGGGCGCTGGACGGAACCCGGGGCGCTTGACTCAGCTCAATCCCAGACGTCTTCTTCGCTCCACTCGATGCCATGTTTGCGATGCAACTGGCGATATTCGTCCTGGAACGGTTTCGCTTTGTGGTGTTCTTCCTGATTCGCGATATAACGCCGGACCCTCTGCTCTTGCGATTGGCTCACTGTGAAGGCGCCATATCCCGTCTGCCACGCGAAACACTCCAACTCCGCGTACTTCTTGTGAATCCACAACGACGAGAGGGCTTTGATATCCCAAACAACATCCGAGATAGATCGATCCTGTCGCAACTTGGCCAGCAGATGCGCATGGTCCTCGATCCCGTTGATGATGAGTGGGATACCGCCTCGTTCGCGAATCAGTCCTCCCATGTACTCAAATAAATCCGTTCGCTTCGGCTTCTCCAGCCAGGGTTCGCGATTCTTGGTCGAGAAGACTATGTGATACAACAGGTTCGTGAATGAGTGTGCCATGACGTGTTCAGGCCTTCTTTGCCCGTTCTTGAACCCCTTGTGGGTGACGCGAATAAAGCCCCGGGTGGAGCGGAGTCTTCGGAGCGGAACCCGGGGCGCGGGCGTGCCGTGTAGTGGATGACCCGAATAAAGCCCCGGGTGGAGCGGAGTCTTCGGAGCGGAACCCGGGGCGCTGGCGTGCCGTGGGGCGCCTCCAGGCTTTGGAACCCGGGGCGCTGGCGTGTCATGCCTCGCCTCCGGACTTTGGAACCCGGGGCGCTGGCGTATCCTGGGCCACGCTGATCCGGAACCCGGCGCTGCCTCGTCCTGATGGACGCATTCTCACCACGCCGCCTCGAACAGCGCCAGCAACTCTGCCTCGCCGACCGGACGCGGATTGAACTTGCCCGTCCATTGCTGGGCCGCTTCCTCCGCCAGCAGATGGAGGATACCCCGGCTCACGCCGCACGCCGATAGCTTCATCGGCAGTCCGGCCATCTGCAGAAACGACGTCATTCGCCGGGCCAGCACTTCACCGGCCGCGTTCAGATCGCCATTGACCAGGCCGACATCGTGAGCCAGGTCGCCATAGAGCGGACCGACCACCGCCGCGTTGTAACGAATCACATGCGGCAGCAGGATGCCGACCGCAATGCCGTGCGTCAGGCCATAATGGGCCGTCAAGGGATTGGCGCAGGCGTGAGCGGCGCCGAGCATCGCGTTCTCGATAGCCACGCCCGCGAAGTGCGATCCAAGCTGCATGGCACTGCGAGCGTCGGCGTCCGACGGGTTTCGCAATACCGTCTCGAGGTTGCCCTCCAGCAACCGCCAGGCCTCGCGGGCATACATCTGCGACAGCGGATTGCGCTTGCTGCACACATACGACTCGATCGCATGGGTCAGGGCGTCGATGCCGGTGACAGCGGCGACGCCGTGCGGCTGCGACTCGGTCAGGTCGGGATCGAGGATGCTGACGCGGAAAGCGGCCTTGCGATCGCCGCAGGCCATCTTCATGTGCGTTCGCTCATCGGCGATCAGGGCGAACGACTGCGCCTCGCTGCCGGTCCCCGCCGTCGTCGGCACGGCGATCGAGGGCAGCATCGGCTTCGCGGCCTTGCCGTGTCCCTTGTAGTCGGACATTCGGCCGCCGTTGGTGTAAAGGAAGTTGATGCCCTTGGCGCAGTCCATCGACGAGCCGCCGCCGACGGCGACGAGCAAGTCGATCTGGCGGGCGCAGGCCATTTCGAGGCCGATGCCGACATGCTTTGTGGTCGGGTTCTCCTCGACTTCATCGAAGACAAAGGCTTCCAGTCCTGCCTCATGCAGCGAGGCGAGGGCGCGCTGCGGATGGCCGGCGGCATTGAGTCCAGGATCAGTCACCAGCAGCACGCGGGTGCCGCCGAGTTCGCGCGCCAGTTCGCCCAGCCGGGACAGCGTTCTCGCTCCGACGACCAGTTGCGTCAGCGGATGATACTCAAACGCCGGCAGCGCCCCCTCGATCCTGTTCGAGGAAATGCTGCCGGCAACAGAGTGTGAGGAAGTAGCCTTCATTCGGTTGATCGTCAGGGTTTGGGGTTCAGTTCTTGAGCATGCCGTCGTACTGGAACGCCCGCGCCCGGAAGAGGAAATCGACGATGCTTCCCTCGTGCGGCTGCAGCCAGTTCAGGGCAATGGTCTTCATCGCGCCGATGTTCAGACGATCGATGTTATCGGCATCGAGCAGGGCGCGCTGGAACTTCTTGTCTTCCGTGATGGCGCTGCAGACCAGCGTGCCGCCGATCTTCTCGAGCATCTTCTCCTGCGGACACTGGACGACCGCGCAGAAGGGGAACATGTACTCGGCCTTAGCCATGGCGACATCGGGCGACTCGCAGTGAATGACGGTCGCGCGCAGGTAGTCGCAGCGTTCCTTCTTGACCAGCCGCGGCCCGAACTTGGCCGTCATGTCGGTGACGCCCGGCTCCTTGAGGTCCTTGTCGATCAGGGCGGAGATGCTGTCCGCCTGGTCCTTGACGGTGAAGGCAGCGAGGGCCGACTTGGGGTCCTCGGGAGGCAGCGGCTGGATGGGACCGATCTTCTCGGCGATGGCGGCGGCGATTTCCTTCGTGTGGCGGGATGCCCAAATGCCGGAGCAGTTGATGCAGCCGCGGCCGCTGTTGACGAAGACGCTGTCGGCCATGATATCGATGTACTTCTCCCACTCGTCCACCTTGTCGTCGCCGAGGAGGATCTTGCTGAAGCCGGGGCCGTGAGCCTGCACGCGCGGATTGCCCTTGTAGCGCTCGACGGTCGCGGTGCCGCCGAAGATCAGGCTGCGCGGGCAGGCGTTCAGCACGGCCGCGCCGACGTCGCCGAGGCCAGGATAGATCGAAATCGCCTGACGAGGAATTCCTGCCTCGATGAATGCCTGCGTCATGCGATATGGCGTCCACGGCTCTTGCGGCCCGGGCTTGAGGACGAGGCCGACCTGCAGCGGAATGATCGGCAGCCAGAGCGTATGGACGCCGGGCGAGTTCGACGGCAGCACCATGCCCAGCACCGGCGACTGGCACTGATAACTGATCGGCACCTTGCGATCCTCGACGCCGTGGCCGCGCGAGAGGATATTCAAGTCGAGTCCGCGCGTGAGCGAATCGAGGATCTTGTCCATGTTGGCGAGGACGAACTGGTTCTTCTCCATGTTGAACCGGCACATATGTTCGGGCAGTCCCGTCGTCGCCGATTGCATGCGCGCGAACTGGTCCGGCGTCTGCGTGCCGTCGCCGAGGGGCAGTTCCGCCTTGGCGTACAGTTCGCCGGCCTTCTTCACTTTCTGGAGCAGTTCGGGGATGGGGATTTCGCGGAGGACGTCGCGGGCGCGCTTGGCGAAACGCATGTCGCGTTCGACGAGAGCGCCATTGGCCCGGCTGACGTCACACAGCACCTCGCCGCTATCGAAGTGGACGACCTGGTCGGACTCCGCGCTCTTGTACGGTTCGCCCCAGCGGGAAATCGGGATGTGAATCATTGGTGGTCTCCAGAGGAGGACGGCGGTGAGTTCGAGGCAGTTAAGCGGGCGAGCAATTCACGAGCCCAGGTCGCGTCGGGTTCGTCGAGAGGCGGAACAGGCGGTTGATTGTAGTCGAGTTCGCGTTCGTACCCCGCGCTATCATAGGTCTGCCGAAAGCACCCTTCGAGGGCGAATTCAATCTCAGCGTCCCCCGCGTTGAGGGGGATGGGAATGATTGGCAGAGGCTCGCGTACGGTGAAAGGCCAAATGCCTGCTCGCGGCCGGTCCGAAGCGCGGCTCACCATCACATAGTAATCCTTGACCGGCGGAGGCGGAGTCCCCCACGGCGCGCGCGATCCTTTCCTCAGGAAATCTATCTCGACAAGATTCACCCCCGACGCCAAATACTCCGAGCGTTTGAGGAGGTAAGCCTCTCGATCTTTTCCTGGTGTTTTATTCGCCGTGCTCAACATTTCGACGACCGTCACCAGACGCCGATTGAAGCGATCCACAATTTTCAGGTAGGGACTCCCCTTCTCGCTCAGCGACGGCAGCATAATTTCCACAGGGGCAGTAATGGTCGCGGTCTGGGCGGTTGCCGGTCGCGGTTCCTTATCGACGACGAACGCATCTGGCCTCCTGAGCCGCGCGATCGATTCGTCGTCGGGATCCTGGATCCATACATACCGATCCGTGAGAGCAACGTATCTCGCCGGCAGACGCTTGATCAACTCCATGCGCAGGTTGACAGTGAAGGTCATATGGAAGTCCGACCACAACCAGGGTTCTTCCAGATACGGATCCATCCCCGGAAACGGTGTCGGCATCGCCCACCTCCTTACTCGGGCTACTTCACCGATGCCGCTAACAGTTCGCGAGCCCAGGTCGCATCCGGCTCGCGCAACGGCGGCTTCGGGGGTTTCGTGTAGTTTAGCTGCTCGCCGTAGCGGCCGAAATCGTACACATGGTCGATACAGGCACGCACGTCGAGCATGAGTTCCGGAACGTCCGGATCAAGTGGAATCGGCACGGCGGGCAAGGCTTCGCGGATGGAGACCGGCCAGATGCCAAGGCGATCCTTCTCCCACCCTCGATGGACGAGCATGTAATAATCAGTCACTGGCGGAGCAGGGTTGCCCAGCGAAGGCCGCAGCCCCGAGCGCAGCAGGTCGATTTCCACCAGGCTGATGCCGCTCGCCATGTATTCCTCTCGTTTCAGCCGATAGGACTGCCCATCCTCGCCCTTTGTCTTGTTCGAGGGGCTGAGGATCTCAATCACCGCGACAACCCGGCGCTCTTCCGGGTCGATGATCTTGACGTAACGCTGTTTCCGCACCACGCCAGGCAAGACCGTCGTAATGGGGGCGACCGCCGTTGCCACGGAATCACCAGTCGGAGCGGGTTTCACATCCGCAACGTGAACGTCCGGCCCGCCAAGTAACAACCGCTCTTCCTCCGAGTTATCGAACCGCCAGACATAAAGTTCTGTCGAAGCGATGTACCGCTTCGGCAAGCGAGGATTGAGCTGATCGCGAATGGCAGTGATGACGTTCGCGTGGAAGTCGGCCCAGATCCACGACTCGATGTACGGGTCCATACCAGGAAACGGCGACGGCATTGGCTGCCTCCTTCAGCTATCAGTATACCCCGACGGTCGTTTGCGCCGCGATACCGCGCCACGGTTTGACGCCGCTGACGCCGTCCCACGGGTACTTCACCGATGGCTGCTC
>JBBSDR010000544.1:0-5488 GCA_038240465.1 Gemmatales bacterium | reverse complement strand
CGGCTGGCATGACCAAGGACATGACGGCCGGGGTGGTTTTATCCGCGCACGGCGGCTCCGTGCATGTTTTTCCCCAACACTCTATGGTCAAGCGACGCAAGGTAACTGTCGAAACTTCCGCAAGGAAGTACGCCTACAACGACTGGTTTCACATCGGCAACGTGGGATGTTCCATCTTCGCGTTCCCGAAGAAATCAGGCGAAGGCCTTCGTTACTGTTACACGATCACCGAGTTGTACACGGACTCCGATGGCAACCGCCAGCGTTCAGACTTCCATCCCGAGGGATCAGGTTTGACGATCAAAGCGGTTGTTGATGAAGCCGAACGCCGGATCGAACGCAACAAGGAGTTGCACAAGATTCGCGCTGAGGTACACGATGAGACGTCGCAGGCTGCACCGGAGGCTCCTGCGCCGAAGAGCGAAGACGCTCCAGTAGAGTAAGCAGACCGTGGGGGTTCCTTGGCCCCCACTCTTCGTGTGCCCCTTCTCGGTGCGGTCATCCGACTGTCAGAGATTCGGCCTCGACGCCTCACTTCTTTCGCTCAACTCGGCAACTTTACCCGAGCTTGAGCACTCCCTTGTGAACAAGCTCCGCGGAGGCAAGCCGCAACCTATCCGGCCGTGCCGCCAGTCAAAAGCTGCCCGGCTTTCTGCTTTTGACTGGCTGCGCAGCGGCCGGATGCGGCCTGCGTGCCTCCGCTTTTAGAGAGGTTTAACCAATTGTTTCCTATGCGTACCAACGCATTTTCATCATCGGCCAGACTCGCGCTGCTCCCGAGAGCGCCCGTCACCCGGAGTCCGGTGCCCTGGCTCACGAGCCTGTACCACTTCGCGGACGCCGGCGCCTATGGCGACCGGAGCTATCCGGGCAACTGTTCGGGCTGGTTGATCCGGGACTTGCTCCTGTATTTCCGTCCCAAGTCGGTGTTCGACCCGATGACGGGTTCGGGCACCTGCCGGGACGTCTGCAACGAGCTGCGGATCGACTGCCGCTCGAAAGACATCCGCCTGGGCTTCGACGCCTGCGACCCGGCGCAGTACGACCCGGCGTGGCAGTTCGACTTCGTGTGGATTCATCCGCCGTACTGGCGGCAGAAGGTCTACAGCGCCGACAAGCGGGACATGAGCACCGCGCCGACGCTCGACTACTTCCTGCACCGCTATCAGCGCTTGATCGACAACTGCGCCCGCGTGCTCGCGCCGGGCGGCAAGCTCGCCGTCCTCATGGGCGACTACAGCGACAACGGCACGTTCATCCCGCTCAGTTTCCACACCAAGCGCCTGGCGTTCGATGCCCAGCTGCGGCAGTGCTGCACGGACATCATTCGTTTCAGCCACGGGGCCAGCAGCGGCAAGAAGGTCTATGCGTCGTCCTTCATCCCCGGCCTGCACGACACCTGCATGGTGTTTGAGAAGGCCAACTAGGAGAACCCAATGCTTTCATTCACTTTCCCAACTGACCATGCATTATTGCGTGTACGTGTTCATTCCGAAAAAAGGGGACATCGAAAACCTGGTGGCGCGAGCGCTCGAACCTTACAGCGAAGACCTCTGCGTGCCGGCATTCAAGTCCTACCTCGACGCCGGCGAGACCAAGGCGATGGCGAAGCGCTACGGCGTCAAGCCGGCCGACCTGGACGTTGTGGCACTCCACATGAAGGACTGGAAAGGCTGCGCCGGCGGCGTGGAGGGCAAGCGTCTGTTCGCCATGACGACCTGGAACCCGGACGGAAAGTGGGACTGGTACGAGATCGGCGGACGCTGGCGCGGCCGGCTGCGCGGCAATGTTGCAGGCGCGAAAACGCTGCTGAACAACCCGCGCCTGCGCGAACTGCTCCCCTTCTCCCTGCTAACGCCGGATGGTTGCTGGCACGAGCGCGAGACGTTTACCGCCAAGGGGTGGATGAAGTGGCACGTCGAGCGCAAGGCGGACGGCACCTGGCTCAAGGAAGTACGCACCGCCCTCGAGCGCTACCCCAATCACCGCGTCGTGTGCGTGGATATTCACTCCTGAACGGCATGGGCCGTTCCTCTTACTCACATTCCCTTTCACCAACCATGAAACACCCGGACATCGAATCCCTGGCCCGCGAGGCCGAAGACGCTTTCTGGCAAGTCGTCGTCAAGCGCTTCCCGACGGCCACGGGCGGAGATTTTTCGCCGGAAGGCACCCTTGCATTTGAAACTGCCATCGAAGCCGCGATCAAGGAGTGGATCAGCAACAATGTCCCAGAGCTGTGCAAGACCTGCGGCAGCGAGATCGTCGAGACGGTCAACGACAGCAACTTCAGCGACGGTGAGTGCGGCCCGTGCGAGTACCGGCGCTACCGCACACAGCCCGAACTGCTCACGCTCGTGCAGGCGTTCCGCCAGGAATGCGGCGACCAGATCCAGCGGCACCGCGACGACCTCAAAGAAAACTTCGGCGACCCCGATGACCTGCAAGAGCAGGTCGAGGACTGGTAAGCGCGCCGCGACCAGTGCGACGCTGCCATCGCCAAAGCCAACGGATCAGACGCATGAGGCTTATTACCCCATTTTCCCTCACAGACATGGCAACCCATGAGACATCACCGGCAATCACGAAGCCCCCCTACTACGCCGCGCTCTCCAAATGCGACGGCATCTACGGCGGAGAACAACACTGGGCCGTCCTTGCAACCGATGGGCGCGGCATCCTCGCCGACATCGAAGGCGGCCTGTCACCGGAAGCGAAGGCCAAGGCCGAGTTCATCGTCCGGGCCTGCAACGCCCACGAGGAACTGGTGAAGGTCACAGAACGTGCTCTCGATTACATCCGGCGCAACGGCTTCGGACACGACCAGGTGGAGAGAATCGAAGAACTGGAAACCGCACTTACGAAAGCCAATGGACAAACCGCATGACAACCTGGCCGCCGCCCTCGATCTCTTGGGCAAGGGCTACACCCCGGTGGCGATGCTGCCGGGGTCGAAGGTGCCGGCCGAGAAGTGGCGGCACCTGTACGAGGCCGGCCGCACCGTCGCGGACATCCGGGCACGCCACTGGCACGGCATCGCCATCATCACAAAGGGAATCGTTGTGATCGACGTGGACGATGAGAACAAGCTGGACGCGGTTTTGGAGCGCTGCGGGCTGCCCAGGGCGCCGATCTGCCGGACGCCGTCGGGCGGATTTCACGTCCACGGCCGTCTGCGCGCGGTGGTTGAGCGATACCGAACGATCAAGATTCACGACGAGGAAGTGGACCTGCTGGTCGGCCCCGGCCTTGCGCAGCTTCCGCCCACGCCTGGTTACGAATGGCTTGCCGAAGGGCTCCCGGCGCTTGGCGACCTGCCGCTGTGCCGGGTCGGGTGGACGCGCGAGAGGAAGCGGCCGAGTTCCGTGCCAGAGATCGTTGTCAGCGCCGGGACACGAACGGACCGGCAGCGCATGATCGTCCGCGCCCGGGCCTGGGCTGCCTGCGTGGAAGGGGCGGTGAGCGGCCAGCGTGGGCATGACAGGACATTCCGGCTTTGCTGCCGGCTGACGCACTTCCAAGAAAACTGCTTCGGCCTCACCTTCGAGGAGGCATGGCCGATCTTGTTGGAGTGGAACGAGACGTGTGCGCCGCCGTGGTTGGAGTCGGAACTGGTCCACAAACTTCAAGACGCGATCAAGAAAGGGTGACGCTGCGGGTTCACACCGCAGAGCCGCAAGCGACTGTTCTGCCCGCCGTTTTGGATTCGGCGGGTTGCCCTGTCGGAACCGTCACCAACAAACCATTGGAGCAAATCGCCCTGGTGTTTTCGAGGTCAGTAGTCCCCTGTTTCAAGGAGTCCGCACATGATCGAAGTAACCATCCACAACACCGGCACCGGCCCCTGCTCGCTGAGCGGGAAGGAAGGCCCGGGCCTCGCCGTCACCTTCAAGGACGGCACCGTGACCAGCGCGTTCCTGTCCTGGAAGGCGTTCCAGCAGCTGCTCGCCATGAAGGCCGGCCAAAAGAAGGCAGACGCCAAGCTCGCCCAGGCCCTGCCCATCGGGAACCTGACGGACCCGCACCTGCCGCGGAACGAGACTGCTCCGCTGCTGAAAACGGGAACGGCAAAGTAGTCGTGAAATGCAGAAGGCCCCGGCGTCCTGCTGGGGCCTTCCCGCCATGTTGGTACTTTCCGGGGTTTTTGTACGAACTCAGAGCGAAGAGAAGCAGCGATGTTGAGCATTCGCCAAGCGGCCGAGCGGGTGAGCGTCTCGCCGGCGTTGATTTACCAGTGGTGCCAGGAACGGCGGCTGACGCACTACCGCTGCGGCGGGCAAGGCCGGCGAGGGAAGATCCTTATCTCCCCCGCCGACCTGGATGCCTTCATGGAGAGCTGCAAGGTCACGCAGGCTTCTTCTGCTCCGCCAGAGGATCTTGTGCACATCCGACTGCCTTCCTAGCGGCGTCGGCCAACTGCGTCCTCTTCTGCGACAGGTGGCTGTAAAGCTGCTGCAGCATCTTGAGGTCTTTGTGCCCGGCCAGTTCCGCCACCATCGCGGCCGATACGCCGTTCGCCAGGGCGTCGGTGATCCACGTGTGGCGGACCGTGTAGCTGATGACGCCCTTGATCCCCAGCTTCGCCCGCAGCCGGCGGAAGCGGCAGCGGAGGGCGTTCCGGCTGTACGGCTTGCAGCCCTTCCACTTCGGCCCCCGGAAGATCGGGCCGGACGGCCACTGCTGCATCAGCTTCTTGCACAGCTCGATCATGCCCGGCGTCAGGTAGACGACGCGGACCATGCCGGTTTTCTTGCGGGTCTTGTGCTCGGCGAGAACCCAGACGCCGAGCGACAGGTTGACGTTGTCGGCCGTCACCTTGCGGACCTCGCCGGGCCGGCAGCCGGTTTCGCGGAGGGCGAAGAGGAAGTCCTTGAACTCCTGGTCGCGGACGGCGGTGGTGATCTTCGTCCACTCTTCCGGCGTGATGATCCGGTCACGCCGCACCGCCGGCGGCTTGCGGACCTTCTTCATCGGGTTGCCGGTCAGGATGCCCTCGGCCTCGCACCAGTTGTAGGCCCGCTTCACGCAGATGACCGCACAGCGGCGGCTGGTCTTCCAGTTCGGGTGCGCGTCGAGCCAGCGGGTAACATGCAGCGGCTTTATGTCCAGGGCACCGAGGGTGCCGAACAGGTCGCAAAACGACTGCAGGTACTTCTTGTACCAGACGAACGTCTTCGGCTCGTTGTGCTTTTCGCTGTGAGAGAGGAACAGGTCGCAGACCTGGGCGACCTTGAGGGTGGACTGGTCTGGCATGGTCGCCGGGTCTCGGGACATGAGCCGACAGAAGGCGCGAAACGCCTCGTCCTCCCGGTCACGGCCGCGGATCGGATCGCCGCTGTTGTCGAGCAGCTTGACCTGTTTGCGTTTCGAGCCGACGCGGGTCTGCGCGTACCAGCAGCCGTCGAACTCGCGGAAAAATGGCTTCTTCGTCACGGCAGAACCCTCCAGTTGAGACACCAGGGACGTCCCCGTGGTGAACCGAAAGGTT
>JBBSDR010000543.1:0-5490 GCA_038240465.1 Gemmatales bacterium | reverse complement strand
TTGCCCCTCCTTGAGGGGCAACCCTCTGCGGGAAGCTTGAGGGCTTGCCCGCCAAGCCGCAAGCGGCGAACACTGTTTTGACAATTGCGGTCCCCTCCCCTCTCCAGGTACACTAGAAACGAGAGGACAGACTCCCCGAAAATCTTCCTTTTATCCTTGCAGGACTTTAGCATGACGAATCTGCTCGGTCCGTTGGCCTCTCTGGCCCTCTTCCTGTCGGTCTCGCTCGCGGCCGGCCAGGAACCGGTTCGCATGGCCCGAACGCCCGACATCTCGCCCGACGGCAAGCAGATTGCCTTCACCTACCTCGGCGATATCTGGACCGTCGATTCCAGCGGCGGACTCGCTCGCCCGCTCACCCAGCACCTGGCTCACGATTACTACCCCCGCTTCAGCCCCGACGGCAAGTGGGTCGCCTTCGGCTCCAATCGGCACGGCTCCTACGACGTCTTCGTCGTCCCCACGCGCGGCGGCAAACCGCGCCGTCTGACCTTCGACTCGGCATCGGACGTTCCCGCCGGCTGGACGCCCGACAGCAAACAAATTCTGTTCGTGTCCAATCGCAGTACCGACTATCCCGGACACTTCGATCTCTACAGCGTTCCTGTCGAGGGCGGCCGGGTTCAGCGCCTCACCTCGACCGAGGCTCGCGAAGGCGCCTACTCGCCGAAGGGCGATCAAATCGCCTATTCGCGCGGTCCCGGCGAGTGGTATCGCAAGGGCTATCGCGGCTCGTCCAACAACGACATCTGGATCTGCGACGCGAATGGAACAAACCACCGCCAGTTCACCACCTTCCCCGGCCAGGACAACTCGCCGATGTGGAGTCTCGATGGGAACACGCTCTACTTCGTCAGCGAGGTCTTCGGCACTCCCGCCAACGTCGTCATGCAGGACATCAAGGACAAGAGCAAGCCGGTCCTCGTCACCGCCGACCCCGCCGGCAAGCCCTTTCATACACTCGACGCCGTCCGCCAGGCGCGCATCAGCGCCAATGGCGAGACCATCGTCTACGAGTGCGGCGCCGACCTCTGGCTGGTCTCGACGAAACCCGGTTCGCAGCCGCGCAAGTTGGCCATCGAGATCAACACCGACGACAAGACCAATCCCGAACGGACCATCACCTTCACTCAGCGCGCCACCGAGTTCGCCCTGTCGCGGGACGAGCAGTTCATCGCCTTTGTCGTTCATGGCGAGATTTTCATGCGGCCGGTGCTGACCTCCAGCACCCAGACCAGGCGGCTGACCAACAATCCGGCCAACGATCACGGCATCGCCTGGGCGCCCGACTCGTCGAAGATGGTCTTCATCTCGGATCGCAACGGCCACGAGGACCTGTACCTGATCGAGGCGGATGATCCCGAGCGTCCGCGCTTCACCCAGGCCCATACTTTCAAGGTCAAGCAGCTGACGAACACTGCCGACGCGGAATCCGGCGTCAGCTTCTCGCCCGACGGCAAGCGCGTTACTTTCTTGCGCAGCAGCCGGCTCTGGAGCATGAATCCGGACGGCACGGACCAGAAAGTCCTCGTCGATACGCCGCGCATCGTCGATTACGAGTGGTCCCCGGATGGGCGCTACATCGTCTTCGCGCGCGTCGATGGCTCCTTCGCCAGCGAGTTGTACATCATTCCGTCGGCGGGCGGCGAAGCGAAGAACGTGACGCGGTTCGCGACGGAGAACATCGGCGTCACCTGGAGCGGCGACGGCAATCGGCTGGCGTTTCTCAGTCATCGCCGTGGTACGACCAGCCTGTATGTCCAGAGTCTGCAGAAGGACGCGGCCGCCGGTGCGCCGACATCGAAGGACATTGACTTCGAGGACATTCATCATCGCGTCCGGGGGGTCACGAATATGGAGGCGCGCGAGGGAGCGATCAACTCCGACGGCAGCCATATCGCTTTCGCTTCCACGAGCCAGGGCAGCGACGACCTGTGGGTGGCCAATGTGACGACCGGTTCGGTGATGCGCGTGACGACCAACAACTTGAAGCCGACGCAGATCACCTGGTCGCGTCTCTCTCCCCGGCTGCTCTTCTTCCGCGACCGCGACGGCCAGATTTACCTGGGCAACATCCCGCCGGTCACGACGGGTTCCTCGGGTTCGTCGAGCGGCTCGAGTCCGACAGCCCTGCTGCCGTTCCGGGCCAAGATGATCGTCAACGACTCCGAGCAGTTCCTCGAAATGTTCGATCAATCGTGGCGCTATCTCGCCGAACATTTCTACGACAAGCACTTCCACGGCGCCGACTGGAAGCAGGTCCGCGAACGCTATCGGCCACTGGTCAAGCACGTCGCGCTCAAGGAGGACCTGTTCACGCTGCTCTACCTGATGATGGGCGAGCTGAACGCCTCGCATCTGGGCGTGTCCGGTTCGTCGTCGTCTCCGGAGGAGATGACGGCGGACCTCGGGCTGATCTTCGACGACGCTTACCGGGGTCGGGGCCTGAAGATCGCCGACGTCCTCAAACGCGGCCCGGCCGACAAACGCGGGCTGTCGCTCAAGCCGGGCGAGTTTATCCTGGCCATCGATGGGACCGAGATCACCGCGGCAACGAACGTCAACAAGCTGCTCAACGACAAGGTCGGCGAGGCGATCCTGCTGCATGTGTCCGCGAACGCCGCTGCCGATCTGAAAGACAAGATGGCCGTGCGCCGGCTTGAAGTCCGCGGGGCGTCTCGCGACTCGACGATGCCGCTGATGTACGAGCGCTGGATCGAGCGCAACGCTCGCCGTGTGGCGGAGATGTCGAGCGGCAAGCTCGGCTACATTCACATCCCGAGCATGAACGAGGCGGGCCTGGATCGTTTCGTCCGTTCGCTCTACTCGGACAACTTCGACAAGGAAGCGATCGTGCTGGACGTGCGCTTCAACGGCGGCGGCTTTACGCACGATCAGGTGCTGAACTATCTCGGCTCGAAGGCGCATACTATTTTCCGCTTCCGCGACGGCGGCGAGGGGCAGGTGATCCGGGCCTTTGACCGCAAGTGGTCCAAGCCGGTGGTGCTGCTGATCAACAACCGCTGCTTCAGCGACGCGGAAATCTTCCCGCACGCCTTCCGCAAACTGGGCCTGGGCAAGCTGGTCGGCGAGGCGACAGGCGGCCACGTCATCGGCACGACGTCGTTCAGCCTGATCGATGGCTCGCGGTTCCAGATCCCGCGTGTCGGCGTTTATACGATCGACGGCAAGAACATGGATCGCGAGGGTGTCAAGCCAGACATCGAGGTGATTCCTCACCCCGACCAGATGGCGAAAGGACTCGATGCGCAGCTGGAGCGGGCGATCGAGGTGCTGAAATCGACGGTGACGTCGTCGTTGAAATGAAGATTCGATTCTTGCCGCTTGCGGCCTGGCGGGCTGTCCGCCAGGCCGCAAGCGGCAAGAAGGTTATAGCGCGGGAGTGGCCGGCGGTGTTACAAGGCGCGGCATCATCAGTTCACCCAGACGCGGTACATCCTGACTCTGCCACACCTGCCACCAATGGACGAACGCTTCGCGCTGGCGGGGAAGCCGGCGGCGATGGAACCGCAGCAGGTTGTCAATGCCGGGCTGCAAGCGCTTCCAGTCCGCGCCCCACATCGGCCGAAAGCGCTCCTTCAAGGCGTCCAGCCGGCTCCAGGCAACATGGCTGTCATTGGCCAAACCCAGGACATCCTGCATCGCCTCCACACGCGGATAGAGGACGCCTCGGAAGTCGTCCGCGAAGCAGTTCGCGAATACCTCCATGGCATAACGCAGTTGCTTGCCCAGGATGCGCACCTGGTGCAGGTGCTCGTAATCGTCCAGGTTGCGCGCGGTGGCCCAACTCAACTCCTGCAGAAGCTCGCGCAACAGGGTCCGCCCCAGTTCCTCAAAGCGGACCGGTGTGGCGTCGGCTGGTGTCTCCTGCAACGTCTTGAGGACCGTGGCGACAAAGGTCTTCAGGTCATCCTCGTGTTTGCGTCCTGCCTTCAAGAGGGCCGCCTGGGCCGCGTCGCGCTGACCCGCCGCGTAGCCGACGAGGAAGTCGAGGCCGGGACGATCGCGCTCGCTGGCATTCCGCAAGCGCAGGCGCAGGTCGCCGACAAAGACGTCCCAGTCGCGCGCCTCGCCGGCGGCCTGGCGAATCGCCCGCAGTGTGTTCTTCGCTTTTCGCTGGAGCTTGTCGGGAAGCACAGACGAGAAGATTCGCAGGGCGGCCCCGGCCCGGCGGGTGCCGACGCGGAGCCGATGGACGTTTTCCGGATCGCGATCGGAATCGTGCATCGCCAGGGGAAGATAAAAACGAACCACCTCGAAGCGCACCTGTAAAGCCAGACGAGCTGCCTCCACCGCCGTCAGCAACGGCCCCAGCCCCTCGATCCATTTCCCATCAATCATCCGCACTCCTCCAGGAACGAATGATGAATGATGAAGCAAGAGAAGGACCCGTCGCTTGCGCTCCGGGCTGGTTGTCTGTATTCATCATTCATCATTCATCATTCATCATTCGCTTCCATAAAGTCCCGCGATCGTCGCTGCCAGTTCAAGTCGCGCCAGCCAGGCCGCCACCTCGTTCACCTCGTCTTGCAACGCCGACACTTTCTTGCGCTCCTGGGCCAGCGTCTCGGCGACCGTCACCGGCACCCGGCAAAACGTATCCTTCAACTCTTCCGCCAGCCGCCGGGCCAGCTGCTCCTGAAACTCGCCGCGAATCGCCGACCAGCGCATCGGCAGAAACACCGCGATCAGCACCTGGAAGATGACCAGCACCAGCAGCAGCACCATGAGCGGGATAAGCAAGTCGCGCGGCCCCGGACGGTAATCGTCGAGCATGATGATGCGCCACAGCAGCAAGACGCACGAGCCAAGCAGCGCGATCAACGGCACCCAGTTGGCCAGCGTCACGAGCAAGACCTGCAACAGCTTGCGCCGGCCGCGCGGGTTGGTCCACTGCCTCTCGATCTCGCCCAGCGCCTGGACAACCGACTGCGCATGTCGTTGACGCCAGTCGAGCTTGCCGGTCGATTCCACAGGAGCAGTCAGCACACTGAGCGGAAAGCCCTGCCCGTCGGCCTCGACGAGCAAACGATTGATGAGGGCCTTGATCCGGGCGTCGAGCGACCGATTCGCGGCCACCTCGCTGCACGCCCGGCTGAACGCGCCCAGGTCCCAACTCACCGGCGCGGGACTGGTGTTGCCCGACTTCGGCACCAACGGCAGCCGGTCGCGCAGGGCGCTGCCCATGTAGCGGACGCGGTTGAACAGATGCAGATACCCGGCCATGATGCCGCGAAAACGCTGCTGGCCTTCCAGGGCGAAGTGATGCTCGATCTCGCGCTGATACGGTTCGAGCGTGTGGATCAGCACCTCGGCCATGTTGGCCGACTCTTCCTCCAGGGAGTGTTCCCACGCCGTTCGGGTCCGCTGCGCCGCCTCGGCCAGGTCCGGCGGGGCAGCCTGTCCCAGCGAAAAGGTGACAGCCTGGAGCAACTGCGTGACGCCGCGCGCCTTGATGGCCTCGATCTC
>JBBSDR010000542.1:0-5490 GCA_038240465.1 Gemmatales bacterium | reverse complement strand
GCCTCGTCGCGCAGTTCCCGGAGCGTCCAGTGGCTGATCGGCCGGCCCGACAACTCCGGCGGTTCGCACGCCAACGCCACGATCTGGGCCACCTGCTCGGCGGTGAACGTCGCCGGGGCACCCGGTCGCGGAGCGTCGGAGAGGACGTCGAGGATCGCTTCACGCAGACGGTGGGGTTCAGTACATTCCCACACGCACAGCGACTCCCACGCATCCTGCCACCGCTGACGCCAGATGCCCACCTGCAGTCGGTTGAGGCCGACCTGCACAGCGATCGCCTCGTTCAGCAGGCCGGCGAAGCCCAGCAAAATGATAGTCGCCCGCTGCACCACGCCCTTGCTGGCGGTGCGTGACTTGCTGAATTCCCTCAGCAGAACCTGCTGCCTTTCGCTGACGATGATCTTCGCGGCCTTCCCTGGCATTGGTCAATCTCCTGCCTCACAATCGAGGAACCAGGCAGGATACGCTATTTCCAGTTTACATGATAGACTGTTTTAGCGTTGCGGCACTAGCATCTCGATCAAGGGGAAAATCTCCCGGCGAAGCTGCACGGTTGCCGGCAATTCGTCATCGGTGATGGGCAATTCGGAAGACCAGGTCGCGGAAATGCGCACGAACGCATCATTCCCTTCAGGCGCGAAATCGAGCAATCCCTCGCAGAGGTTCGCGCTCAGAATCGGTTCATCGTCTGCCGCATGCGCGACCGCGTCCACATCTCTACGGTCCAGGTGAAACGCAAGCTGATGCAAGGATCGCATCAGCAACGTTGTCACCCGGCGTGTGAAGGGGATGTTGTCAAAAAGAGGGATGCCTTTATCTGGTTCGGTTACAGCGCCAAGGGGACAGGCAACGCTCAGAACAAAGCTGCCGCGCTCCGTCTGCCCAAGCCGGCACTCCTGCAAGAACTGTTCGGCCTCGATCAGGCTCATGCGCGGATAAAATGTCTGGCCCGGCCGCGCCACGCCGCAGGCAGCCGCCAGCAACGTCTTCCTCATACCCGACAGGAGGGCCAGTCCACGATCGAAAGGGATGTTGCCGGCCCTCGCGGCGGGACTGGATTCCGCGAACCGCAGCAGATCGGCTGGAGGGAAGAGCAGTTCGACAAGCAGGTCCAGCGCGACTCGGTTCTCATATTGCGCCATCCCCGCCACGGCGGTCGCCATGACAAGGGTAAAGTCGGTCAGTTCTCGATTGAGGGGAATCGACACCTGTTCCAGGCGCGACTCCGGCCTTTCATATACGGCGACACGGCCCCGGCCCAGGCGTGATTCCAGTCTCCAGCCGGTCGCGCGCGCATGTTCCTGAACCCGCACGGGATCGAGGCGGTTGACTGTCTCAGGGGGCAGCGTGTCCAGGCCTTTAACCCGCATAGGTCACCCACTGTTCTTGTGCGCACTCTACCAGCAGTTTCTCAAGGGCATCGACGGTAAAGCGGTTGCGCTTTGGAATGTGAATGGTCAGCTTGTCATCCGGGCCAGCGGGTGGATCCGGAGCGCCTCGTAAGCTCACCCAGTAGACGCACTTCTTGAGCGTCAGGGCCTGGGGCGAGGTCTTCAGCCATTGTGCCGCAGGTCTCGGCAAGTTAAGGGAGGCCGAACGGCGTCAGACACCGAAACCAGTCCTGACCAGCAACGCGCCGTTAACCGCCGAAGAGATTCACTCCGAGACGCGCGGCCCGTGGAACAGACACCTCGCTCATCGGCTGGACTCGTGACCGGGCCATTCGCTCTGCTCATCTTCATTCAGGTTGATCGAACTCGGCCTCGGCATCTGGGGCAGCAACATCCCGGCGAGCAGCAGGGCCAGGACTTCGACTTCCTCACCGCCGCGAGCCGCTGCTGCCGACGGGAGCCATTCCGGGTCCTCGCCGCATTTCTCCCAGAAAAGGGCCTCGATAGCGCCGTCATCGTGCCACTCGTCCTCTTCCGGCTCGGGCTTTGGCGGCAGCGCAAGCGGCCGTTTCGGAGGCAGGCTTTCGGTCCAGGGATCGACAAGCGGCGCCTCGCCGGCCTCCTTGAGACGCGCTTCCTCCCAGGCGCGATATTGTCGAACCGCCTCCTCGTGGCCGATCACAAACCGCGTCAATGGCGAGGTGTCGCCGATGGGATACCTGGTCGAAAGCCAGGGCTTGCGGCCACTGCCGTCGCCGGGGTCGTCGTCATCCCCATACCCGAAGTCGAGGACGGCCACGGTGGCATAGTTGTTGCCCTGGACTGCGACGAGCGAGGCCGAACTCCCCCCGCCAACGAACGTCTCGTTTGTGGAGAAACCGCTGACCGATTGTCCCGCCGTCGAACCCAGGGGCGCGGACACGGCCCCCGCAGCACTCTCGCCCAGCGCGATCGACGCGCCGCTGCCGTCCGTGGCTCCGAGAGAAGCCACGGCAATCCCGTTGCCCTGCACGATGCTCGCCTGAGCCGATGTGAAAGATGCCGTCGATTGACCGGACACCTGCTGCGATCCCCCGCCTGAATTGGAGCTCTGCGAATCGATGAGCTGCCCGAAGACGAAGACGGTGTCGGAACCCTGACTGCTCACCAGCACCTGCAACTGTCCGCTTGGAGTTTGGATCACTTCGAGCGAACTGGGCAGGGCCGGCACACCTCCCTGCGGATGCAATTCCGCCGCCACGACCAGGCTGTTGCCCTGGGGCGCCAGTACGTCAATGACACCACTGCTCAGGGCCACTACCACCTGGCCGCTCGCCAGCGCTCGCGCCGCCACCACGTCCTGACCCGAGAAGACCACGCTGGCGCCACTGCCGGGATTGCTCAGGTCGAAGCGCACCAGTTCCCCGCTGGCCGTCACCGCGTAGCCGAGGGCGCCGTCACTCACAAAGGTGGGCGGCTGCACCACCGCGCCGCCCAGGTCGAACAGTGTCTTCGGACTCTGGTCGGCAAAGAACCCCTTGCCCACACCCGGCAGCAGGGTAATGGTGCCACTACCGCCGTTGATCACCACCAGGTCGAAGATGGCATCGTGGTTCAGGTCGCGCACGGCAACCGCGAGAGGACCGCTGCCGCCCGAATGCAGGCGGGGGCCGGCGATGCCCAGCCAGGCACCCGTGGCGTCGTAGGAACCAAACAGCACGGAGACGTCGTTACTGCCTTCGTTGGGGATCAGCATGTCCGGAATGCTGTCGCCGTTGACGTCGGCCACCGTGACGCTTGCCGGAGCGGTGCCGACGAAGTAGGTCCGCGGCGCCGGAGCGAAGACAGGAGCGCCGTTGCTGATAGCCGTGGTGCGATAGACCACAACCGCGTTGCTGCCGGTGCTGACAACCACCGCGTCGGGCAAGGTTGCCCCGCTGTCGAGCACTGCAAACTGGACGTCGCCCGGAGCGAGTTGTGTCGCCGACGCCAGCGTCTGCACTGGAGTAAACTGGGTTCCGCCGGACGTTGGCGCCTGGACCGTGACGCGGTTGTCTTGCTGGTTGCCGACCAGCACTCCCGGCTGGCCCGGGCCGAGCAGATCGGGTACGACGGACAGGGAGACGTTCTTGCCGCTGATCTGGAAAGTGCCGTCGCCCTTGCCCTCCAGGCGCAGCACGTCGCCGAAGCCGTTGCCGGCCACCAGGTCGAGCAAGCCGCTGCCACTGCCCGGCACGACGGACAGCCCGGTGGCCTGGTCTCCAACCGGGATGCTGAAGGTGTGGTGGAAGCCGCCCTTGCCGTCACCGGCGAAAATCCAGATTTGACCGGTGTCCTCCATCAGCACGGCCAGGTCCTGATGGCCGTCGCGGTTGAAGTCACCGGCCACCACAGTGCCGGGACGGTCGTTGATGTTGAAACCATCGCTAGTCGAGGTGGTCAGCGATACCTGGGGGTTTGAAAAGCCACCGTTGCCGTCGCCGGGCAGGACGGTGAAACTGTGCGCTCCTCGATTGACTACCACAAGGTCGTTGCCGCTGCCAATGAAGTTCCCGGCAACGATCCCAACGGACTGCGCCAGGGAACTCAGGACCGGAACGCCGGAACTTGTGTCCAAACTGTTCGGCTGGGTGCCGGCGCGGAAACGCAACGTCTTGCTGAACGAATGCGTGCTGTCGTTGAGAAGCACGGTGACGTCGCCGGAGGCCTGGTCACTGACCACGACGTCCGGCAAATGGTCCCCATTCACGTCGGTCACGGTGATGTCCGACGGGGCGATGCCCACCGGCAGCACGATCGGCGCCGCGAAATGCCCCGGCGTCGTTTGCAGGGCGATGGTGACGCTGTTGTCGAGCGGGTTCACGGCAATCAGGTCGTCGAGGGTGTTGCCGTTCAGGTCGGCGGCGGCGACACGCGCGGGCAGCGCCGTCGTCGAAAAGGCCGTGGTCCGGCTGACGGCGCCAGTTGCACTGACAGTGTACAGCGAGACGGAGAAGATGAAATGGCCGGTTGACAGCGCGGGGTCGAAGTGGGCGTCCGCGGCGGCAATGGCCAGGCCGGAGCCGGTGTGAAGGATGGTGATGTCGCGCGCCGGCCGGCCTGGATTGAGGATCACGGGAGGAGCGAAGGAATCGCTTGGGCCTCCCAGTCCCTTGCGGTAGAGGATGTTGCCCGAGCGATCCAGAATTGCGCTGTCGAGGATGCCGTCGCCGTTGAAATCCGCCAGCAGCGGCGTATTTCGCATCTCGACGGCCGTGGCGGCCGTGGCCGGCTCGAAGGCGCCGCCGCCCTTGCTCAGCAGCACGCTGGTTGTACTGTCGTGGTTGCCGGTGGTCACCAGGTCGGGCCTGCCGTCGCCGTTGACGTCCGCCACGACGGTCTGGACCGGCAACAGGCTGGTGGCGAGGGTCGTCTGGCCCTGGAACGTGCCGTTGCCATTGCCCAGCAGCACGCTCGCGTTGTTGTCGCCGAAGTTGGCGGTTACCAGGTCGAGTTTGCCGTCGCCGTTGATGTCCACCGCGTTCACCGACAACGGCTTCTTGCCGGCGGCCAGCACCTGCTGGGGTCCAAACGAGCCGTGGCCGTTGCCCAGCAGCACACTGACGGTGTTATCGAAAGCGTTGGCCGTGATGATGTCGGGAATCTTGTCGCCGTTGACGTCGGCCACGGTCACGGCAATCGGCTGTTTGCCCGTGGCAAAGGTCTGCTGAGTTCCAAAGATACCGTGGCCGTTGCCCAGCAGCACGCTCACCGTGTCGCTGGCGGCGTTGGCGACGACGAGGTCGTACTTGCTGTCGCCATTGACGTCCGCCACCTGCAACGCATAGGGCTTCTGCCCAACGCTGAATACCGTCTGTGGATCGAACGAGCCATCGCCCTTGCCCAGCAGCACACTGACGGATTTGTCGTCGTAGTTGGCCACCACCAGGTCGGGAATGCCGTCGCCGTTGATGTCCACCACCTGGGCCGCACGCGGGCTGCGACCCACGGGGAAGGTTTGCTTGACGTTGAAAGTGCCATCGCCGTTGCCCAGCACAACCGAGACGGTGTTGTCACTCGAGTTGGTCATCACCAGGTCGGGCCGGCCATCGGCATTGAGGTCCGCCACTCGCACGGCAGT
>JBBSDR010000541.1:0-5496 GCA_038240465.1 Gemmatales bacterium | reverse complement strand
CGGAAGCTGCTCAAGCTCGGCAAACAGGCCATCCCCGCTCTGCGCGACGGCCTCAAGTCAACCGATCTCGAGGTGCAAGTGCGCGCCCGCCAGGCGCTGCAAACCATCCAGACTTCGACGGAGTATTTGCTGGACGAACTGCTGGGCAACGACATGAAGGCCCGGCTGGAGGCTGCGGACTTGCTCGGCCAACTCGGCGCACAGGGGAAGCCAGCCATCCCGGCCCTCACGAAACTGCTGGAACACAAGGACGAGGCGCTGCGTGGGGCAGCGGCCTCGGCCCTGGCCGGCATCGATCCGGAGAACAAGGCGCTGGAGAAAGTCATTCCCGCGAAGGCGCACTGCAATGGCCGCTATACGAAACTGCTGCGGAAGCTCCACGTTCCGCAAGATCGCGGCTTCTATGGCGACTTCAACGAGTTCGCCCAGTATCAGACGACCGACTGGCAGGGCCACAAGATCATCCCCGCCGGCTACTGGGTCTACGTCTATCCGCACTGGTACATCTGGGGTGACATGAAAGAACCACCTCTTGTTCCAGCGAAACGAAATCGCATTGGTGACTTTCCTGTCAAAGGCAGGTGAGTTTCTTCTTGCCATCGGCAAGCGTGGCCGTCAGGATAAGCGCAGATCAACCTGAACCTGCTTCCAGGAGGAGCATCATGCGTTTCATCTTGACGGCCTTGCTTTGCGCCGGCTGTCTGTTTCTGAGCGGCGCTCGTGCCGACACCGACGCCGGCGAGTTCTTCAACGGCAAGGACCTCTCCGGCTGGGAGGGCCTGGAGAAGTACTGGAGCGTCAAGGACGGCGCCATCGTCGGCTACACGCCCGAAGATCCGAAGTTCAACACGTTCCTGTGCAGCAAGAAGAAGTACAAGGACTTCGAGTTGAGCTTCAAGGTGCGTCTCAAGGACGGCATCGGCAACAGCGGCGTGCAGATTCGCAGCAAGCTGGTCAACAAGGACAAGTTCACTGTCCACGGTCCGCAGGCCGATATCGGCAAGGGCTTCTGGGGCAGTCTCTATGGCGAAGGCTTCGGCGGCATGATGCTGGCTTCCAAGCCCGAGACGATCAAGAAGGCCGTCAAGGAAACCGACTTCAACGACTACTCGATCAAGTGTGTCGGCAAGCACGTCACCATCACCATCAATGGCGAGACGATGGTCGATGCCGACTTCGTCAAGAAGGGCCAGGAGTTGCCGGACGAGGGCATCATCGCCTTCCAGTTGCACGCCGGCTACAAGTCGATGGAAGTGATCTTCAAGGACATCAAGTTCAAGGATCTGAGCGCGAAGTAACCCCAAAGAAAATCCGAAATCCGAAATCCGAAATCCGAAATGAGAACAGACGGAGTCTTTTTCGGATTTCGGATTTCGGATTTCGGATTTCGGATTTTTGATTTTTGTTAGCGTTTTCCCTCAACGATGGTATCGATGGTTGCGGCCGCGATGGGATGATAGCCAGGCCTCGCCTTGCGATAGATCGCCTGCGCGCGCTGCTTCCCCTCCGGCGTCTTGACCAGTTCCGCATACAGCGGCTGGAGGAACTTCCGCCTCCCCTGCGACGTCAGGAACGTCTCCAGCCGCGGATACGCTTCCGCATGGCCCGTCTTCACGCTCAGCAGCAGCCAGGCGAACAACACCTCCGAGTTTCCCGAGCGCGTCAGGCGAAACTCCTCGTCCAGATCCTTCATCCGCTTCACATCGAGCTTGTCCGGCAACTGGTCGATAAAGTGCAACCATTCCTGCGTTGACCATGCCTCTGTCTTCAGCTCCCTTGTTGTCGTCTTGCCGTCGAGCCAGGCCTTCGCCTGCTCCTCGACCCGCGTGAACGCCGCGGCGGTCAACTTCGGCGCGATGCCCGGAATGCCAGGCTTGTACACCCACTCCTCGACCGCCAGCTTCTTCGCCAGTTCCTTGTCTTCCTTGATGAGGTGCTTGTCGAGATAGGCGACGAAATCCGCCGTGCGGATGCTCTGAAACGCGAAGTGGTCGAAGTAGCCCTTGAGGAACGCATCGAATCGCGGGCGGCCGACGATGCTCTCGCAGTATTTCAGGAAGAGCGCGCCCTTCTCGTAGGGGACATCGGTCAAGCCGTCCTCGGGATCGCGGTCCTTGAGGTCGATGTGCAGCACTTGATCCTGTGGCTTCAGGTCGGCCAATTCGCGTTCGAGACCGCGCCGGCCGAGGACATTCTCCATGTCGGCGCGCTTCTTGCCGTACACCTTCTCGACGATGCGCCGCTCCAGGTAGACGGTGAAGCCCTCGTTGAGCCAGAAGTCGCGCCAGGTGGCATTGCTCACGAGATTGCCGGACCAGGAGTGAGCCAACTCGTGAGCGATCAGCGAGACCAGACTGCGATCTCCCGCGAGGACCGTCGGCGAGGCGAAGGTGAGACGCGGGTTCTCCATGCCGCCGAAGGGAAAGCTCGGCGGCAGCACCAGGACGTCATAGCGGTCCCAGCGATACGGCCCATACAACTCCTCGACGGCCTTGACCATCTTCTCCATGTCGGCGAACTCATGGGCCGCCTTCTCGACAACGCCCGGCTCCGCGTAGACGCCCGTCCTCGGCCCAACAGCACGGAAGGCGAGATCGCCAGCCGCGAGGGCGATCAGGTAGGGCGGAATGGCCTGCTTCATCTCGAACTGATAGTTGCCCTCCGGATCGAGCTTTGGCGTGTTGCCGGCGCTCATGACTGCGAGCAGTCCCTTCGGCGTCTTGACGCGCGCGCTGTAAGTGACACGGATGCCGGGCGAATCTTGCAGCGGAATCCAGCTACGCGCGTGAATGGCCTGCGATTGCGTGTAGAGAAAGGGCTGTTTCTTCGAGGCGGTCTGTTCCCGGCCAAGCCACTGCAGTCCCGATGCGCGCGCGCCGGTGCGATAGCTGATGCGAACTTGCTTCACCTTTTCGGGTAACGGAATCGTCAGTGGCGCGCCGAGGATCGGATCGCTCTTGCCGATGGCGAACGTCGCCGGCTTGAAGTCCGCGCCATCATGCGAAGTCGCGACCCGATCGATGCGCAGGTCGCGGCTATCGAGGACCAGGGGCTGTTTGACGTCGGCGGAAGTGCGCTCGACATGCAACGTGGCGATGCCATCGATCAACTGTTTCTCGAAGTCGATCTTGAGGGTCAGATCGACGTGACGGACACGGACGTGTTCGGGATTGGCGTAAGAGTGATGATCCCTCTCAGGTTGTTCGGCGCTGTTGAGGACGGCGGTCCCCGACAGCGTCCAGGCGAGGAGGGCGAGCAGACGTGATGTCGTGTCCATGATGTTCCGCGGGGTAGATGCGGGGATCGAGTAACGGCGAGCGGCCTAGCGCGATTTGCGAATGCAGAACAGCGTCTCGTCCGACCGCAGATAGATGGCTCCATTGGCGAGGGCGGGAGTGGCGAGCAGTTTCTGGCCGACGTCGTTCGTCGCCAGGATGTCCGGCTGCTCGCCGAGCTGGATCACCGTCACCTTGCCCGATTCGTCCGTGACATACGCCTTGCCATCGCCGATCACCGGCGATGCCCAGAATTTGCCCGTCACGCGCTGGAGCCACTTCTCGGAACCATCCTTTGCATCCAGACAGCGCAGCCCGACATCCGTCAGACCATAGACGCCGCCCTCGTAGTAGACCGGAGAGGCGCCGCCGCCGCGAAGCTTGGTCGACTTCCAGGCCACGTCCGGCGTCGCGCCCTCCTTGCCCGGCTTCAGAGCGACAAACTCCCGCGCCGGCACAAACAGCAGGCCATTGCCCTGGGCCGGCGAGGCCATGTCGCTGGCGCCGCGGTCGAGCATGGTCCACAGCACCTTGCCCGTGGCCGGCTCATAGGCCGTGATGTCCGCTCCCGAGTAAAAGACCGCCGCCGCCTTGCCGTCCTGCTCGACGATCATCGGCGTCACCCAGTTGATCTTGCGGGCGCGCGGCAGTTTCCACAGGTTCTTGCCGGTCTTGACATCGAGTCCGGCCGCGAACGACTCGCCCGCATTGTCCATCGGCAACAGCAGCACGTCCTTCCAGAGCGCCGGCGACGAGGCCAGGCCGACCTGGTTGGTGATGTCCGGATAGTCGCTCACCAGCGAGCGATACCACAGCAGGTTGCCGGCCAGGTCGAGCGCGGCCAGGTCGCCCGTGGCGAAGAGCGCATAGACGGCATTGCCATCCGTCACCGGCGTCGGCGCGGCCATGCTCGTCGTTGGATGACACTGGGTGCCGCCCGTGGCGGTGAACTGGCGCTCCCACAGTTTCGCGCCGGTCTTCTCGTCAAAGGCCAGCACATGCAGGCGACGCTGTTTGAAGCCGGAACAGGCCGTCACGAAGACCTTGCCGTTCGTGACGATCGGATTCGACAGCCCACGTCCGGGGAGCGCCGCCTTCCAGTGGACGTTCTCCGTCGCGCTCCACTTCACCGGCAGGGCCTTGTCGTTGGAGACGCCGGCGCCGTTTTGGCCACGGAAGCCGCTCCAGTCTGAGGCAGCCATCGAACCGGCCAGCAAGAGTCCCGCGGCGAGGGTCGGCATGAGGTGCTTCATCGCTGTTTCTCCTTCTCCACCGCAACCGGGACCACCTTGAACGGCACAGCGCCGCCCAGTTCGTCGCACAGACGCAACTGGAACTTCCAGTCCTGCGCCCAGCTCTCCGTCTGCTCGTTCTGGCAGAGCTTCACGAGGATTTCATTGCGGCCGGGTCTGAGCGTGCCGCTTCCGACGTGCTGATCGAGGCTGAAGCCGTGGTGATACTCCTCACGACCGAACACTTGCTTGCCGTTGAGATAAATCTTGAGGGCCGTCATGCCGCCGGCCCGCAACTGCACCGGCTGCGCCGCCGGCGAATCGACGACGACATACGCATAGACCACCGCCCCCTTGAGCTTGCCCAGCGTCTTGTTCAGATCGACGATGCCATGTTGGTCCTCCGTCACATGCGCGAGCCATTTCGTCTCGGTGCCGTTCTTGCCCTTGTAAGCCTGGCCCAACTCGAGTTCCTTCTCGGGCGGATAAGCCTTCTGATAGCCGATGCCGCCGCTGTTGTCGAACGCCGACAGCAGTTTCCAGTCGAGGATGAAGCCATAGTGGGCCGCCACATCCACCTTGACGCCGAGAGTGCCGAGTTTCTTCGCCAGGGCGTCGATCTGATCGGCATCGCGAGCGGCATCGAAAGCGGTGCGGTAGGCCTTCGCCGCATCGGCCTTCTTGGTGGCCCGGAGCAAGGCGTCGGCCTGCGCGATGACGGCCTCGACCGCATCGCGGCGCAACTCGCTGCCGGGATCGTCGAGCATGTTCGGCAGCAGCCGCTTCGGCGTGCTGTCATCGACGCGACAGAGCCATTCGTAGGCGAGGCGGCGGGCGACGCCGGAATGTTTTCGATGAGTGACGAACTGTTCGAGTTCCTTCGCCGGCAATGGATTGCGAGCTTGCAGTTGCTTCTCGGCGATGGCATCGACGGCGGCGCGGAGCCAGTTATTGACGATGGCATCGTTCTCGGGCATGGCGGTCAGAAT
>JBBSDR010000540.1:0-5500 GCA_038240465.1 Gemmatales bacterium | reverse complement strand
GAACCTCATCGCCGGACTCGATCAACCCAGCGAAGGCGAAATCTGGGTCGGCGATCAACTTATCAGCGACATGAACGAGGGACAACTGGCGCGCTGGCGGACCCGGCACGTCGGCTTCGTCTTTCAATTTTATCACTTGCTGCCGGTGCTGACGGCTTACGAGAACGTCGAGCTGCCGCTGTTGTTGTTGTCGATGACATCGGCGGAACGGAAGCGACAGGTGCTGACGGCCCTCGATCTCGTCAGTCTGTCGGATCGGCTGTCGCATCGTCCAGGACAACTCTCGGGCGGACAGCAGCAGCGCGTCGGCATCGCTCGGGCCATCGTCACCGATCCGACGCTGATTGTGGCCGATGAGCCGACCGGCGATCTCGACTCGAAATCGGCCGAGGACATCCTCAACCTGCTAGTCGAGTTGCAGCGCGGGTTGAACAAGACGATCATCATGGTAACGCACGATCCGCGCGCGGCGGCGAAGGCCGAGCGCGTGCTGCACCTCGAAAAAGGCCGGCTGGTGCGTGAGACGCAAGGGGTGTGATCGATGAACTCTCGCGGATTCAACTGGGAACACCTGCTGCTCAATCCCCTCGTGGTGATCGCGTTCAACCTGGTCTCGCTCTTGCTTTATGTCGCGGTTGCCTACCGCAAGCATCTCCGCCTGATCGTCAAGAGCCTTGGCCGCAACTTGCGCCGCACTCTCCTCACCGGCATGGCCATCTTCGTCCTTGTCTTCGTCATCACGCTCGTCTGGTCGATCCTGTGGTTTCTCGATCTCGTCACCAGCGAGAAGAGCAAGGACTTCAAGGCCATCGTCACCGAACGCTGGCAGTTGCCCAGCCAGATGCCCTACGCCTATGCGTCGAGCCTGGCGGAAGGCGCGGCTTCGAGGCCGGAGGACATCAAGCCTGTTGACAGCATGACCTGGCAGTTCTACGGCGGGACCGTCGATCCAGACAAGCGGACGCGCGAGGGCATCCTGTTCTTCTTCTGCATGGACCCGGCCAAGCTGATGACGATGATGGACGGACTCGACGACCTGACCGACGAACAGCGCGAGGACCTGGAGCGCGGCATCCGCACGATGCAGGGCAACAAGCGCGCCGTCATCATCGGTCAGGATCGCCTGGCCATCATGAACAAGAAGATCGGCGAACGAATGACGGTAACGGGCCTCAATTATAAGGACATCAACCTCGAAGTCGAGATTGTCGGTACGTTTCCGCCCGGTCGCTACGATCAGAGCGCCATCCTCAATCGCGAGTACCTCAACGACGCGATGGACGAGTACAACCTGCGGCAGACAAAGTCCGGCAAGGCGAAACATCCGCTGACGGAGAAGAGCCTCAACCTCGTCTGGCTCAAGGTGCCGGATACGCAGGCGTTCAATCAGGTGGCCGAGCAGATCACCGATTCGAGCCTGTTCACGTCGCCCGCGGTCAAGATCGAGACAGCGTCGTCCGGCATCGCCAGTTTCCTCGATGCCTATCGCGATCTCCTCTGGGGAATGCGCTGGTTGCTGGTGCCGGCCATCCTCGTGACGATGTCGCTGGTGATCGCCAATGCGATCAGTATCAGCGTCCGCGAACGCCGGCCGGAAATGGCCGTCATGAAGGTGCTGGGCTTCGGGCCGGGAACGATCATGGCTCTGGTGCTGGGCGAGGCGGTCCTGATCGGCGCCGGCAGCGGCTTCATCAGTTCGTTACTGACGTGGCATCTCATCAACCACGTCGCGGGTGGATTGAAGTTCCCGATCGCGTTCTTCCCGGCGTTTCTCATTCCGGCGCAGGCGCTGTTGTGGGGACCGCTGCTGGGCGGATTGACGTCGCTGGCGGGCAGCCTGTTGCCGGCCTGGTCGGCGAGGACGGTCAAGGTGTCTGAGGTGTTCTCGAAGATCGCGTGAGCCAGCCAATGATGACGAACGAACGGCCTCTTCCGACTGGTTGGTTATGGACCGCTGCTGCTGTGGTGGCCGCGGCGCTGATGAGCGTTCTGCGCGCCGAAACAACTCTGAGTCCTGTCGGCTTCGTTGTCGGGATCATCGTCAATCTCTTTGTCGGAGCAATGGTATTCATCTTCGGACTCAGCGCTATCCTGGTTTTCTGTGTGGTGCTGCAATGGATCGGCGTGATGCGGGGGATGCCGTTCAGTTACAACTGCCGCAATCTCATCGTCCGCTGGAAAACGACGCTGATGACGGCCCTCGCTTTCACCCTTGTCGTCAGCCTGATGACGGTCATGCTGGCGTTCGTCAACGGCATGTATGCTCTGACGAAGGGCAGCGGCCAGCCCGGCAACGTCATGATCATGTCCGATGGCTCCACCGATGAGGCGTTCAGCAATCTCGGCTATCGCGACGTGACGGAAGTGGAGTGGCACGAGAACGTCCTGCGCGACGACACGGGCCGGCCGCTCGCGAGTTGGGAAGTTTATCTCATTGTCAACCAGCCGGTAGCCGGCGGCAGCGGACGCAAGAAACGCTTCCTGCAAGTGCGCGGCCTGGACGATCCGGCTCGCTCCGGCGCGGTCCACGGCTTTCCGCTGCACGAGGGCGGCGCGTGGTTCTCGCCGGCCGGAGTGCAGCCGCTCGAGAGTGGCCGGCCCGCGATTCAGGCGGTCCTCGGTGAGGGCATCGCCCGCGAACTGGGCAAGGACAACGGCCAGGAGACGCTTCGAGTCGGCGACACCTTCGACGTTGGCCCGGTGCGCTGGCTCGTCGTCGGCATCTTGCAATCGGGCGGCTCGACGTTCGATTCGGAAATCTGGGCCAAGCGGCAACTCGTGGGCCCGCTCTTTGGCAAGGAGACGTACACGACCATCGTGCTGCGGACGAAGGATGCGGAGACAGCTCAGGCGACGGCGAAGGACCTCAAGGTCAACTACAAGAAGTCGGCCGTGCAGACTTATGTCGAGACGGACTACTACGACAGCCTGAACAAGACGAACCAGCAGTTTCTATTCGCCATTGGTTTCGTTGCCGTAATCATGGCTATCGGCGGAGTGCTGGGGGTCATGAACACGATGTACGCGGCCATCAGCCAGCGGACGAAGGACATCGGCGTTCTGCGCATCCTCGGCTACACGCCCTGGCAGATCCTGACGTCGTTCTTCCTCGAATCGCTGTTGATCGCCTTGATCGGTGGTGTGATGGGTGTGGCGATTGGCTCGATCGCGGACGGATGGACAGCGTCGAGCATCGTCGGCAGCGGTCAGGGCGGCGGCAAGAGCGTGGTGCTGAAACTGACTGTTGATGCCAACATTTTGCTGACGGGCGTGCTGTTCTCGCTGGCGATGGGCTGCGTGGGCGGGCTGCTGCCGTCGCTGTCGGCCATGCGTCTGAAGCCGCTCGACGCAGTGCGCTGAGCGCGTTTTCGAGTTTGGTTTACGTTTCGCGTGGCGAGTTGAACATCGAGTCCAATTGAGGAATCCTGCGGCGTGTATTAGGCCGCCAGAGAAGAAAAGGACACCTTCTTGTAGCCGAAGTCGCCAGACTTCGGGGTTTGACCCATTTTTGCATTTGACCCATTTTTGCATTCAGCCGGGTAGAATTCCTCGTGTGCTATCTCTCCCCCTGTCGCAGCGGAGAATCACGATGGATCTGCCCCTGCCTCCACCAACCCGTTACGACCTGTCCGCACGTTATCTGCTCCAACGCGCCGGCGCCCTTCTGTTCTCCTGGCTGCTCCGCTTGACTCCCGAGCAACTGCGCTTCGAGCGCTGGCTGCAAACGCAGTTGACCTTACCCGGCGTCACCGAACGGATCTGCGACAGCATCGCGGAACTCGCCGACTTGCAGCGCGGCGGTGTACCCTTCGCCGCACTGATGGAGATCCAGACAGTGCCGGACGCGACCATGCCGGGACGCCTGATGCTGGCGGGCGGCCTGTTGTGGCTGACGGTCAAGCCAGCCCCCTTGCCCGGCGACCGCTATGAGCTGCTGGCCATCGTCCTCAATCTGACCGGGGTGGGCGACGCGGCGCGCCAGTGCGTACTCAGCACCGCCGAATGGACGCTGCGGCCCATCGAAATCAACCTGGAGACGCTTGACGCTGACGCGATGCTGGATCAGATCGAGGCCGGCAGTGCGCCGCGTGAGTTACTCCCCTTCATTCCGATGATGAAACGGGGCGAGGAAGAGGGTATCATTCAGCGCTGGCGTCAACTCGCCGCCGCGGATACGGACCTGCAGCGGCGCAGTGGCTATGCCCTGACGCAGCTCTTCGCCGAGCGTGTCGGTCGCCTCAACGCCTGGCAGAACGCCCTGGAGGGATTTTCAATGATCGAGTCTCCTATCATCGCCGAACTGCTCGCCGACACAGCCACCAGGGCCGAGGCCAAGGGCAAAGCCCAGGGCAAAGCCGAGGGCAAAGCCGAATCGCTGCTGCGAGTCCTCCGAAATTGGTATCAAGCAGAAGTGTCCGAGGAACTGGCTGCCGCCATTCGCGCCAGCACGGATGGCGACCAACTCGACCGGTGGATGGATGCCGCGGCTGAGACCGAGACCCTACAGCAGTTCCGTCAGCGCGCAGGCGTTTGAGGAACAAGCGATAAGTCGTTTGCCCCGCGGAGCGCGGCCGGCAAGCTGCAGGAAATCAGCGGGCTGTCCGAGAGGGTCGCCGAATTGCGGAAGCTGTAGGCGCTGGTACGGACCAACCCGTCCGGGGTTTGACCCCTTTCCCTTCTCCTGCCGATGCTGACGGAGGCGAGCCGGGTGCTGATGGAGGGCATCGTCCGCGAGCCGGGCGAGTTGGACATGGGGCTGATCCTGGGCATCGGCTTTCCGCGCTTCCGGGGCGGCCTGCTGCGCTGGGCCGACGAGCAGGGCCTGGCATACGTCCTCGAAAAGCTGGCGCGTTACGAGTCGCTGGGCGAGCGGTTCCGTCCGACCGAGCAGATGCGGCAACTGGCGGCGTCCGGACGCGGCTTCTATGGGTGATTGATTGGCTCCATCCCCGGCACTTGCCGGGAGAATGCGCGAGTTGCTGCGATTGAGCCGGCGAGCCATCGAACTATCCGGGAAAGCCCTGTCGCCGATCGATCCGAGGAAGAACACCGCCTACGTCCTCATTCGCCGTGACCACTTTGAGCGGCTTGTGGCGCAGCAGTACGACGACAGTCCCTGGACCTCCTGCACGAAGAAGCAGCGGAGATGGCCGATAACCACGGGAAGCAGCCATGAGCGTCAATTGCAACCATTCAGTCCCGGATGAACCAGAGTTCTGATTGCCCGACAAAGGCCGTCACGGATCGGTTCATCATTCCCGGTTGAACGCTCACAGAAGTGGAGTGAATGGGTCCGCGAAGCCGGAAGAGACTTGCCGGATCCCTGTTTCAGAGGCGGATAGTGGAATATGGAGGCCTGTAGGAATTGGTGCTGTGAGGCGCAACGTGCATTCGGTAACGTCGAGTCGGAATCGTTTCATTTCACTTGCTCCACACCCCCTGTGGGGAGCGGAATCGGTCGGGGTGCGCGAAGGAAAAGAAAAGTCGTTTTTCGTGTCTG
>JBBSDR010000539.1:0-5500 GCA_038240465.1 Gemmatales bacterium | reverse complement strand
TTCGCATCACTCCGGTCGCTGACGCTCCCGGCTCGCCTTTTCGCATCACTCCGGTCGCTTACGCTCCCGGCTCGCCTAGATCGAACGTGTGTCGCCGCTGCCCAGCATGACGGCAAGGGTTCGGCTGGCCCGGCTGCTGATCAACAGGGCCAGGCCGAAGCCGGCCATGCCCAGGCCAATCAAGCCGACGACCAGAAGGCGAAACAGCAAGGTCATGTGTTCGGCGCTGCTGACGCCGATCATCAAGGCCGCCCCGCTGAGGGGAATCAATCCCGCCGCGAACTGAAACACCCGCAAGCGAAATTCCATCGAACGCAATTCTTGCCGGGCCTGATGGCGGGGACGCTGCGGGTCCACCCACAGACGCGGATACAGGATTCGCAGCACAAATGCCTGCACGCCAAAGTAAGAGTACGTCGTCGCGATCAGCCCCGAGATGGTGAACGAGACGATAAAGTGACCGAACACTTCAGGAGCGATCGGCTCCGCGAACAGATGGATGGCCAGCGGAAAGAGTACGCCGCCCGGCAGCCAGCCCAGGCAGGACAGCACCACGGCCAGGATGGGCGCGCGCAACGCTCGCTGCCTCTGCCGTGTGACCTCCAGAGGATCCACTCGCCCTGGTCCTTCAAGCTGGGTGCGCATGCGGATGACAGGGACCATCACACCAAAGAGAAACCAGAGACAAATCGGATAGACCACCACGTTGTAACCCAGCAGGACGAGAGCGAACACCTCCTGCTGCGCCGCCGATAGACCGGTGACAATGGCGTACTTGTTGTAAGCGATGTTCACCACACTGCCGAGAATGTGCGGCAGAAAGCCCAGGGCGATGAACAGCAGCAGCGGGGCATGATGGCCCCAGGCTGTCAGCCGGAGGGAGCGCGGAAAATCGCGTTCCCACTGTTCGAGCTGCCGGCAACCCTCGAGCGACTGGCTGAGTTCCGCGGGCCGCTGATAGCGGTCTTTCGGCTCCGGCTCGAGGCAGCGGCGCACGACGCGGTCGAGCGCTTCGGGGACCGCGGGCTGGTGCTGGCGCGGCGAGGGCGCAGCCGCGCGGCGTTCCTTTTCCAGTTGCTGCACCAGCGCAAGGGTTGCCTGGGAGCGCGTCACCGAAGCCGGCGACAGCGGCTGGCCGGTCAACAACTCGAACAGCACGACGCCGAGCGAGTAAATGTCTGAGCGTTCATCGACGAGGTCCCGGCTGACGCCGCTGTCGGGCTGAAAGGCGGCCAAATGCTCAGGCGCCATGTAGCGCAGTGTGCCGCCGAAGTTATCACTTGCGGCCGTTTGTTTCACATTGCGTGCAAGGTTGAAATCGGACAGCATCGGCCGGCCATAAGTGTTGAGCAGAATGTTGGCCGGCTTGATGTCACGATGTAAAACGTTGCGGCTGTGGGCATGGGCCAGGGCCTCCGCCACGCGCGCCCCGATCCAGCAGACCGCCTCGATGAAATCGCTGTCCGCGAGCTGCTGCCGATCGCGCAGGGCGGCCAGGTCGAACATTGCCTCATGACGGTTCACCCGGTCGATGGCGTCGAGGATGGCCTGGCCGGTCCATTCTTCCCGAGGCCGCTTGCCCAGTTCGCGCATCACTCCCTCAAGGGTGGTGCCGGGAACGAACTTCATGCACAGCAGCCGCAGATGACGCTCGGTGTCGATTATTTCCGCGAAGACGGGAACGATGTGTTCGTGCTCGAGCGTGGCGAGGGTCTGCGCCTCGTTGTCGCTGGTGCGTGTGACCTTGAGCGCGACCTGCCGGCCAAGCGAGACCTGGATGGCCAGGAAGACCGTCGCGAACGAGCCTGAGCCGAGTTCTTCCAGGAGTAAGAAATCTCCCAGGCGCTGGCCGGGGGCAGGATGCTCCCCGGCAGCCGGGGCCTCTGTGGGCGGCATGGTCAGTCGCGTGGGGGCGTTGTTGACCGAAGCCGGCTCGCTCGTCTGTGGCTCGCGCGGCCCGTTCAGTTCCGGGCCAGGAACTCCCCGGGTCGAAGGAGAAGGCAGAGGCTCGGGTTCGTCGGCCATCAATGGATATCCGGGCATGCGGAGCGGTTACGGTGCGAGAAGGAGGCTCGCTCACGTTATCTCAGCCGCTTCTCGCGGGCAAGGCGAAACCGCGTGACGATTGGAATTGACGAGGCTATGAGGTGGAAAAGGCCAGCGTCCCCGCAAGGAAGCACTGTCCAGGCAGGAGACCGTGAGTGAAATCCCGGGATATAAAGGTAGGGCTGTCAAAGGAGCCGGTTGTATTTCTTGAAGCGCTTATTTGAGGGACGTGGACCATGACTGCAACGAACTTGCAAGGACGAGTGGCCCTGGTGACCGGCGCGGGCGTGGGCATCGGCCGGGCCATCGCCGAGTCGCTGGCCGCCGCGGGGGCCTTTGTCGGCATTCACTTTCATCAGAGCGCCGGCGAGGCAAACGAGACCCTCGCCGCGATCGAGCAGAAGGGCGGCAAGGGTGTTCTCCTGCAAGCGGACCTCGGCCAGCCGGACGAGGCCCCCCAACTCGTCGATGCCCTGGCGACCCTCACCGGCCGGCTCGACATCCTGATCAACTACGCCGGCTCGCCGGTGCAGCGGACGCGGATCGAGGACTGTTCGCTCGACTTGTGGCAGCAAGTGCTGGCGGTCAACCTGACCGGGGCCTTTCTGGTCACGCAGCGAGCGATTCCGCTGCTGCGCGCCAGCGGCAACGGAGCCATCGTCAACAACCTGACACTATCCATCCAGACGGGCGGGGCCAACGGCGCGGGACCATACGCCATTGCCAAGGGCGGCCTGCAAGTCATGACGCGGACCCTGGCGCGGGAGCTGGCACCAGCAGTGCGGACCAACGCCATCATGCCGGGCGTGATCGAGACCAGGCATCACGAGGTGTTCAGCACACCGGAGCGCATGGAGCAGTATCGCCGGGAGACGCCGCTGGGCCGCAATGGCCTGGCGGAGGAAGTGGCCGCCACGGTGCTGTTCCTTGTCAGCGATGCGGCGAAGTTCCTCAACGGCGCGCTGATCGACATCAACGGCGGGCGCTTCCTGCGCTGATTACTTCCCACGGTCGAGACGGCGGCGAACGGCACGGACGGCGTCGAGATCGATATCGTCCGGCATCTTCTCCAGCACCCAGTCGATATCCGCCAGCGCGCCGGCCCTGTCGCCCATCTGGTTGCGGGCCAGGCCGCGCAGCACGCGTTCGCGTCCCGAGTCCTCCGGATCGATGCCGATGATCGCGTCGAGGTAGCGCACGGTCCCATCGAGATCCCGTTCCTCCTGCGCGATCCGCAGCAGGTTATTGAGCATGCGGACGACAATGGCCCTGGGCGCGACAGCAGCCAGGACACTCTCGTCAAACTTGCGGCCGGTGATTTCGGTGACCTTCTTCTCCGCCTCGGCCCGGCTCAGCAGCTTGCCGCCTTCGTAGGGGTCGATGAGCTGGCCCTCTCCCTTGACGGGGACCTGGCGGACAACGAAATGTCCCGGAAGGCCAACGCCCTCGATCTTGAGACCGAGCCGCTTGCCCAGTTCGAGATACAGCACCGACAGCGTGATCGGCAGCCCTTCGCGGTCGTCCAGCACCTCGTTGAGATAACTGTTCGAGCGGTTGTAATAGTCGCCCCGGCTGCCGTGGAAGCCGCGCTCGTTGAAGAGATAGTCGTTCAGCCCTTTCAGCTTCGCCTTGTCGTCGGCGTCCTTCGGCAACTTGGCGGCGATCTTCTTCGCGATGCGGTCCACGTCGCGGCGATACAGTTCGACGTCCAGTTCCTCGTTATCGAGCTTGGCGATCAGCAAGGCCGCGTGGATGAGATCGACCTTGTCCTTGGTCTTGAGCGCCTTGGTCAGTTGCTCGACGATGGCCGACGAATGCACACTCGCGGCCAGACGGCGCAGCCGGACTGCCTGTTCCTCCAGTTCCTTGGCGCGCTGGCGGATAATCTCCAGGCCGGCGGCGCCGTCGCTGCCGAGTTTCCGCAGCGTCTCGGGAGACGGTGTTTTCAGAGCGTTCAGTTCCTTCAGGATGCGCGCGCTCATCTCGGCGGACGGGGTCGCGGTCGTGAGTTTCGCGCCGACGCGGAACTGCTTGAACTCCGCTTTCGTCGTGCGGAACTTGGCCAGGCCGACCTTGCCCTCGGTGAAGCCCGTGTCATCGGACTCAATGGCGAGTTTGTCGTTGACGTAACAGAGGAGCTTGCCCTTTTCGAGGCGAACTTTCAGTGTGTTCCACTCGCCCGGCTTGTAGGCGTCGCTGGTCGTCTGTTCGAGGATCTTCCACGAGAAGACGTCCGGGCCGTCGAAGCGTGTCAACCGCAGCCCGCCGCCGGAGGGATAGAAGCCGTAGTGATGGCCCTCGTCGTCAGCATGAAAGATCAGTCCCGCCGCTCCGGCCTCGTCGTCGAGCTTGACTGTGACGCTGACCTCGAAGGGCAATTTTGGAGTCGCCGCACGCCAGATACAGTAACTGCGGCCGCCGAAACCGGTGCCTGGCTCATCGACCAGGATGCGTCCAGCGCGCTGTCTCCAGCGGGCGCCGAGCAGCGGCATCCAGTCATCCGCATCGAGAGCGCCAATCGTCTTCCACGCCGACATCGGTACGGGATTGGGCTTCGCCAGCAGCGGCTTGAGGTTGTTGCCAGCGATGGCGAACCCGAGGTTCTCCGTTACCGCCGATTTCATGGTGATGACGCCGAGGACCTTGCCGTCGCGATCGACGACGGGTCCGCCGCTGTTGCCGCGCTCGACCGGCATGGCCAGTTGCAGCATGGAGCGGCCCTCGATTTCGCGCCGCCCCGAGAGGACGCCTGAAACGACGCTGTATTTCAGGCCGTGCGGATTGCCGACCGCGACGACTGTTTGACCGTCCTTGAGCTTGTCCGAGTCGGCCAGCGACAGCACGGGGAGGTCCTTCACGTTGACGCGAATGATGGCGAGATCGAGGATGCGATCGAAGGCGTGAACGGCGGTGGCCTCGTGCTTCTTGCCGTCGGCGGTCTCGACGAGAATGGCCCGGCCCTCGCCGATGACGTGATAGTTGGTCGCGATCAGTCCCTCGCCGATGACGAAGCCGGTACCGAGGCCGGAGCGCTTGTCGTCGCGTCCCGGCGTGGTGATGACGACGACCGACTTGCGGACCTTGTCGGCGATCTGCTCGACGCTCTTGTCGTCGGCTTTGTCGGCGCGCGTGTGCGTGGTGAGGGTCAAGAGTAGCAAAGGTAGGCAGGAGAATCGCAACATGGCGGGTTCTCGAAGGTGGAGGCGGACGGGCGTTGGCTGTGATTGTAACCGGAGGATAGAGAGACGTCACGATTCGTGTTGCCGCTTGCGGCTTATTACCCCGGCATGAAAGTGAATCACGGAAGGTCTGTCGCCGCCGCCCGGCTTGTCCGGGCGGAGCGCTGTTTGGATACCAGAGGGCCGATGTCCTTCTCCCTCCTCGCCGCCGCCCGGCTTGTCCGGGCGGAGCGCTGTTTGGATACCAGAGGGCCGATGTCCTTCTCCCTCCTCGC
>JBBSDR010000538.1:0-5505 GCA_038240465.1 Gemmatales bacterium | reverse complement strand
CTTGTTCAACTTCGACTGCGCCTGCAATTGTTCGGCCTTCTTCAAGTACGCCTTGACGCTGTCCAGACGAGACGGATTCTTGTCCTCGTTCCGCTTCACCAGGCTGTCCAGATCGCGGAACTTGCTTGCCGCCAGCAGGAACCACGTCCGCAACAACGGCTTGCTCTGAAGCTCGTCCTTCAGCTCGCGCCAGCGCTGCCGGGCCTCGGTCAGGTCGCCCACTTCCTCGTACCGCAGGGCCGTAAATGCCTTGCGCTCCGTCTCGTCGGCGATCTTCAATTCGTCGTCAGGGAAATCCTCCAACTGCGCGAAATGCTTCTTCGCCAGATCGGCCCGAAGTTCCTGCACGGCCGGCAACTGGATGCTCAGCCGCTTCCGCGCCAGTACGTCTGCCTTCGCGGACAAGTCGCCCGAGTAGCCGTGACCCGGATCGTTGGCGTATTCGCGGACGACCTCATTCCACTGGCGCTCGGCGGCGTTCAGGTCGCCCTCTTCCTCCAACTGGGCCGCTCGCACCGCCTTGCGTCCCGCCTCGCTCAGGGCGTCCATCTTGCTGATGTCGATCTTCTTGGCGGAGGCGACAGCCGTGGTCAACTCCTCCTCGGCCAGCAACAGGCCGACCTCCTCGCGCCAGGCTTTCACGGCCCGCGTCTGCTCGTTGTCGAGCTTGCCGTAGTGACGCAGATACTCGTTGATCGGCCCGTTGTGCGCATTGGCCGACTTCTTCAGTTCCAGATCATTGGAACTCATTCGCTTCTTGATCCGCTGGTAGAGTGCATCCGCGCCCGACGGTCGCAGCACCAGCCAGCCGGCCAGCACCAGCCCGGCCAGCGCCAGGAGCAAACCTGCCGCCTTGGGCCAGGTCTTCTGATGCCAGGGGACCGTAACGTTCTCCTTCTTCTTTTTCTTCTTTTTCTCGCCCAGGAGACTGCGAACCGCAGCGCGGTCCTCGACGTCGCCGGTCCGCGCCTGCGCCGCCTCGACCCCCGCACTCTGGCGCGCCTCGACCTTCTCCAGGACATCGACGAGGGCCTTGCCGGCTGTCTCGGCGTCGCGCGGCCGCTGTTCCGGCTTCTTCTCCAGCAACTGACACACGAGAATGTCGAGTCCCTTGGGGATATCGACGACCAGACGCACCGGCCGCTCGAACTTTCCCTTGACGTGCAGCATGAACATGTCCATGACGCTCTCGGCATGGAACGGCTTCTTGCCCGTGAGCAGTTCGTAGAGGACGATGCCAAGCGAATACAGGTCCGATTTGAACGTCAGGTCGTGTTCGCCACGGCACTGCTCCGGCGACATGTACGAGGCGGTGCCGACGGTGCAGTTGGCCTCGGTCAACTGCGTGACGTCAAGGTCCTTGGCGATGCCGAAGTCGGTCAGTTTGAGCGTGCCGTCGGCCAGCATCATCAGGTTGGGCGGCTTCAGATCGCGATGGACGGCGCCCTTCTCGTGGGCGTGTTTCAGGGCGGAACAGAGCTGCTGGCCCAGGGTGACGACTTCCTCCCACGAAAACCGGCCGCGCCGCGCCAGGGTGCGATCGAGCGATTCGCCCTGGATGTATTCCATGGCGTAGAAGCGGTTGCCTTCGTGTTCGCCGTCGTAGAGAAACTTGACGATGTTGGGATGACTGAGTTGCTTGAGGATGAACACCTCACGGCTGAAGCGGTTGGCCGCCTGCTCGTTCTGGGCCATGCCGGGCAGCATCAGCTTGATGGCGACCTTGCGGCCGGTCTTGTTGTAGACGCCGCGATAGACCGCTCCCATGGCGCCGGCGCCGATCTGCTTCTCGATGGTGAACGGACCGATCTGGTCGCCGGGCTGCATGGTTTGCACGCGGAACGAGAGAGTGACGGGCGAGCGCCGCTGTTATCGTAGAACGAGCGAGCAAGGGCTGGCAACATCATTTCCCCCGCATGCCGCAACGACACAGGGCCTCGCGCGTATAATCTGACAGGAGCAAGCCCTATCCCCTTTCAAGAGACTCCCATGAAAACGCCCTACAGTCCGCAACCGGTCGATACCTCCTCCGTGACACTGACGAAGGAGATCCTGGCCTTGACGGAGCGGTTAGCCGAGAACAATCACGACATCTGGGCGCAGCGGCGCCTGGACGAAGGCTGGACGTATGGCCCACAGCGCGACGACGAGCGGAAGTTGCATCCCTGTTTGGTCCCCTACGCGGACCTGCCGGAATCGGAGAAGGAGTACGATCGTGCGACTGCCCTGGAAGCCCTGAAGTTCATCCTCGCGGCGGGATATAAGATCGTGAAGGACGAGTGAGGAATGTCGCTTGTGTCGCCCCAGAGGAAGACACGGAGTCAGGAGATAGCTGTCCATGACTGTCAGCACGTCATCGACGTCACCGGTGCAGGTTAGTCAGAGTACCTTTATGACCAGTTCGCTGCGCCGGTTCACTGTCGATGAGTATCACCGCCTCATCGCGGCGGAAATTCTCACCGAGGACGACGCGGTGGAGCTTCTGGAAGGCTGGATCGTACTGAAAATGTCGCGTAACCCACCGCACGACGTCTGCATTGAACTGATGGGAGAAGCCCTTCGGTCGCGGTTGCCAGCGGGCTGGCGACTGCGAACTCATTGCGCAATCACGACGGACGACAGCGAGCCGGAGCCGGATTTTGCCGTCGTCCGAGGCGATCCGCGCAGTCGTCGCGCGCGCCATCCCGGCTGGCAGGAACTCGGTCTCGTCGTCGAGGTTGCCGACTCGACCCTGTCGCGCGATCGCATCGACAAGGCGAGATTGTATGCTCGGGCCGGCATTGTGCTGTACTGGATCGTCAATCTCGTCGAGAGACAGGTGGAAGTCTACTCCGACCCGACAGGACCCGACGCCAGCCCCGTCTACAGACGACGGGAAGACTTCAAGGTAGGGCAAGCCGTGCCGCTTATCCTTGATGGCCACGAAATCGCTCGAATTACCGTCGCGGACCTGCTGCCCTGAACAGGTCAATGGTTGAGCCGAAACTCGGCAGTGTTGAGCAGCGCCCAGAAGATGTCGGCCAGCGCCTTCTTCGGATTCCCTGTCGGTCCTCCCCTGTCAACGTAAGGCACCAACCGCTTCAACTCCGCCTCGGTCGGCTTGCGCGAGAGAGCCACCAGGAAGAGCGTCTCCAGCCGGCGCGGCGTGCTGATCTTCACCGCATCCGCGATCGTGGCCAGCGTCCGGTTGTACTCCAGGCTCGCCGCCCGCGCCATGAACGGGCCATTCATCAGGTGCAGCGCTTGCAGGATCGTTGTCGGCGTCTCGGTCGAGCGATCCTGGCCCGTGAAGCGGAGCAGGAAGTCCTCGCGCGGTGGAATGCGCCGCGTCGGATCACCGAACGGAATGGGTGTGTTGCGGTCCGTGCGATACTCCGTCGCCTCGGCCAGGCTGTCGAACAACTGAGCCGCGTTCAGGCCGCGCACCGCCATCTTCGCGAACAGCCGGGGATCGTCCTGCGACGGGTGCGTCGTCAGGCTGCTGCGCTGGTACGCCTCGGTCGAGACCAGAGTGCGGAGCAGATACTTCTGGTCGAAGCGATGCAGAACGAACTGGCTCGCCAACTCGTCGAGCAGTTCCGGATGGCTCGGCGGATTCTGATCGCCGCGCTCGTCGAACGGATCGATCAGGCCGACGCCGAACAGGTAGGCCCAGATGCGATTGGCGGCGGCGCGGGCGAAGTAGGGGTTGTCAGCCGCCGTCACCCACTTTGCCAGGGCCAGCCGCGGATTGTTCTCCTTCTTCCAGTCCGGCTTGCCACCATCGAGAAAGCGCGCCGCGACGCGCCGCTTCGTGTTGGGGATATCGACAACGCGCTCGGGGGTGAAGAACGCGGTCATCTCCCAGAACTGATCGCGCGCCCAACTGCCACCGGAACGGTCGTCGTGACACTGGGCGCACTCCAGCTTGATGCCGAGAAAGAGCCGAGCCGTCGCCGCCGCCAGGTTCTCCGGCTTGTTCTCGTTCGCCTCGTTGAAGGCACTCACCTCCGGGCCCTTGCTCGGATCAGACAGGATGATGCGCCGCACCAGTTCGTCGTAGGGGACGTTCTCGCGCAGTTGCTGCCGCAGCCAGTTCTGGAAGGTGAGCGAGAGAGCGGGGCTGCGGTCCTCGCCGCCGGGAGGCACGATCCATTCGCCCCAGACCGCGGCAAAGTGATCGGCATAACTATCGGCGCCTCCCTCCTTGCGCAGGCCCTTGAGCAGTTCATCCGTCCAGATGTGGCGCTTGTCGAGCCGATCGTCGTCGAGGAAATCGCGCACTTCGAGGATGCTGGGGATGCGTCCCGCAAGGTCGAGATGGAGACGGCGAATGAAGGCGGCATCGTCGGTCAGCGGCGCCGGCACGGCCTTGACGGGCTTCCACCGGGCAGCGAGCAGGTCATCGACTTTCTTCGCCAGTTGCGTCTCGGTCAGCGCGGGTTGGGCCGCACTGGTCTTCGCAGCCAGAAGAACAGCAAGAAGCAACGTCCGCGACAGGCTCGGCATGATCCGACACTCCCGGACAGGCGATCGGCGTGACTTTCTCATTGTAGACGACTGGAGGATGCCCCGCTGACCAGGAACAGTTCGTCTCGACCGCTCGCCGGCCTCTGTGCTATCATTCGCCCCCTCATTGGAGGGGAGAGGAATGAACCGAAGAAGTTTCGTCAGCCGATCGCTCGTGGGTGTCATGGCCACTCCCCTCCTTGGGCTGGGTTATGGCTCATTTGAGGCCACCTGGCTGCGCGTTGATCGGCAGACGGTTGCCGTGCCGAATCTGCCGCCGGCTTTTCAGGGCAAGACTGTCGCCCTCCTCGCCGATCCGCACCATAGCCAGTTCGTCAACCTCGACTTCATCCAGTCCGCCGTCGATCGGATCAACGCCCTCGCGCCGGACATGGTCCTGCTGCCCGGCGACTTCGTCCACTCGCATCCCGATCACATCTACATGCGTCCCTGCCTCGAAGTGCTGTCGCGTCTGCAGGCCCCGCTGGGCGTCTTCGCCGTTCCCGGCAATCACGATCACTGGGACGACGTCGCCCTGCTGCACGATTGCCTCGACGAGTTTGGCATCGTGGACCTGACCAACACCGGTCGCTGGATCGAACTGAACGGCGAACGGCTGCGGCTGGCCGGCGTCGATGACCTGTGGGAGGGCCAGCCCGACCTCAACGCAGCGCTGGACGGCGTCCGCCCCTATGATTGTTGCCTGCTGCTGTGTCACAATCCCGACTATGTCGAGCATCTGCGCGATCGTCGTGTCGGCCTGGTGCTGAGCGGACACACGCATGGCGGTCAGGTGCTGATCCCCGGCTACTACAGCCACGTTCCCTCGTACTACGGCAAGAAGTATCTCGCCGGCCTGGTGGCCACTCCCTGGACGCAGGTCTTCGTCTCGCGCGGCGTGGGCGTCTCCGGCACGGCCATCCGTTTCTGCTGCCGGCCCGAAATCAACTTGCTCACGCTGACCTCTGCCTGAGAAGATAGTTCTCCTGTGCTGGATAGGCGAGCCGGGAGCGTCAG
>JBBSDR010000537.1:0-5509 GCA_038240465.1 Gemmatales bacterium | reverse complement strand
GAAGAGCAGGCGAGCCGCCTGCACCACGGCAAGAAAAGAGCAGGCGAGCCGCCTGCACCACGGGGAATCCCATGAAGCTCTGCAAGCTGAAACTGTCCACCGGCGACATCCGCTTCGGGACCCTCGACGGCGACCAGGTGCGTCTGCTCGGCGTGGCTTCTCTCGCCGAGGTGCTGCACGCGGACGATCCCGCGGCACTGGCGCGAGCGCGACAGGGCGAGGCGGTTGCACTTGCGAGCGTCACGCTTCTGGCCCCGGTTGATCGGCAAGAACTATGGGCGGCCGGCGTCACCTACAAGCGCAGCCGGGAAGCACGCGAGCGCGAGTCCGCCGGGGCGGCTCGCTTCTACGATCTCGTCTACACCGCCGAGCGTCCCGAACTGTTCCTCAAGGCCACTGCCGAGCGCGTCGTCGGTCCGGGCGAGGTTGTCCACATCCGCCGCGACAGTAAATGGAACGTGCCGGAGCCGGAGTTGACGCTCGTCATCTCGCCCGACCTGCGCATTGTCGGTTACACCATTGGCAACGACATGAGTTCACGCGACATCGAGGGCGAGAACCCACTCTATCTGCCCCAGGCCAAAGTTTACGATCGCGCCTGCTCCGTTGGTCCGGTCATCACCCTGGCCGGGGCCATGCCGCCGCGCGATCAGATCGAGATCAGGCTGACCATCGAGCGCGGCGGTAAACCGGGCTTCGAGGGCGCGACCAGTGTGGCGATGATGGCCCGGCCGCTGGAGGACCTTGTCTCCTGGCTCGGCCGCGAGACCAGCTTTCCGCACGGCGCTCTCCTGCTCACCGGGACCGGCATTGTCCCTCCAGATCATTTCACCCTCGCAACCGGCGACGTCGTTCACATCGATATTTCCGGCATCGGCCGGCTGACCAATACGGTTGGACAACGATAGACGCTAACGCATCCGGTTGCTTTGCTTTTCGCACTCTTGCCGGATTTTCCAGGGTTTCTCCTGAAGACACGGCTGTTCCGCCGTTGATTGCATGACTGCCCTCCGTCCTCAATGACGATGTCAGAGGGGATAGGAGCAACAGGACGCAGGCAGCATCGTCACAGGAGGACGATTCCCATGAAAGGCATCTGGAGGAAGTGTTTGGGCCTCGGCGCCGTCGGGCTGCTGGCCACGTCGGCCCAGGCGGCCGAGCCGCAATCCATTGCCGACTCGGCCGCTCACCAGATCATCGCCCGCTCGGGAGGACAGCAGACTGACGTCTTCGCCTCGTCCTCCCCGAATCAGCAGGTCGTGAGTCCCTCGGCGCCGCTGGCCCGTGCCGTGTCGATTGGCCGGCCTGTCGTGGGGGGCCATGCGGCCGCCGTTTCGCTGGAACGCCCCCAGCCGGCGGAATTCGCCGTGCAGCGAGTGGCGTTCCAGGCATCGAGTCCACCTGTCGTTCGCGCCCAGGCCGTCGAACCTTCGCGCTCCAATCCCGTGCTGGCCGCGCCATCGTCTGAGATGCCCCTGATGCCGCCCATGTTCGGGACCGATGGCTCGATGGGCCTCGACGGCATCATGTCCGACGGCGGCATCAATCCGGATCGCTATGGTGTCGGCGACGGCGTCTCGCACCAGTTCACCAACTTCGTCTCGTTCGAGACGGAATACTTGCTCTGGCAGATGCGCGGCCAACGGGTGCCGCCGCTGGTGACGACGGGCTTGCCTGCGCCGGCGCCGTTCGTCCTGGGGGCATTGCCCATGCCCACGTCGCAGTTGCTGTTTGGCGGGAACTCGGAAGATACGGGCATCCATTCGGGAGAGCGGAGCCGGCTGACCGTCTGGATCGACCGCGATCACTCCCTCGGCCTGGAAGGCAGTTTCTTCTTCCTGGCGCAGCAGTCCGCGAACTTCGCGCGGGGTTCCGACGGCTCGTCCCTCCTGGCCATTCCGTTCCTCGACGCCAACAGCATGCCAAACGCCATCGTTCTCGCCGGAGACGGCCGAACCACGGGCGGCGTGATGTCGTCGCTGACAAGCCGGCTGTGGGGAGTGGAAGCCAACATCCGCTCGAACATCCTGGTTGGCCCCGCCGCGCATCTGGATCTGATCACCGGCTTCCGCGCCCTCGGTCTGGATGACAGCTTCACCTTCGACGCGACCCGCACCACCGACGGCGTACTCACCCAGACTACCCACGACAGCTTTGCGGCGCGCAACCGGTTCTATGGCGGTCAGGTTGGAGTGGAAGGCGAGTGGCGCACGGGCCGCTGGGCGTTTGGGGTGACTTCCAAGGTTGGCCTGGGCAGCACCAACGAGAAGGTGGTGATCGGGGGCGCAGGGAATGTGAACGGCTTCCCGGTTTCGGGGGGGATCTTGACCGGCTCGACCAACAGCAACCAGTTCCACAAGGATCGCTTCAGTGTGGTGCCGGAGATTGGCGTCAAGGTCGGATACCAGTTCACCGACTATCTGCGTGCCAATGTCGGTTACAACTTCCTTTACTGGACCGATGTGGCACGCGCCACCCAGCAGATCGATCCCATGCTGGCGGGAACGGGGCATCCGGCCTTTGCGTTCAAGGGTTCGGATTTCTGGACGCAAGGTCTGACTGTCGGGCTGGAGTTGCGCTACTGAGAAGTCGCTTCGCTGATGGCGAGCCGAGCCGCGTGCGAGGGCGAGCCGAGCTGCGTGAGCGGCCGGGTTTGATGTTCCGCGGCGAAGAGGACTTGAAGCGCGAGCGGCTCGAGTGTATGAACGGCCGCTTCTGAGGAGACGGCAGGATTCATCGAGTTGCACAGCCAGGGAAACGAGGCAAACCCATGAAAGTCCGCTCGACCGCCGGTCTCGGCCTGACGCTGGGACTGTGTCTGGGAATCTCGGTGGTTCACGCCGACGACTTCGACTGGCGTCCGACGAGCGCGCCGCCCGCCGTGGTCCGCGCTCGCGAGGTGATTGCCTCGACGCAGCCCCCCGCCGCGACGCTGGGCCGGCCAGTGGCTTCCGCCGCGCGCCCGACCGCTGTCCGGCAGGCGTCCGTCAAGCTCGGCGCGCCCGTCGATGCGGAACCCGAGCGCGTGACATCCATCAGTCCGCTGCCCCCTTCCCCCCGTGGTGCAGGCGGCTCGCCTGCTCTTGACACCGAGCGCGTGACGTCCCTCAGTCCGCTGCCACCTGTGCCGCTGGCTCCCGGTTCGCGTGTCGCCGATCCCGAAACCGAGCAAGTGACGTACACCAGTTCAGTGCCGCTCTTTCGCGGGCAGGCGCCGGATAGCGTGCTGCCTCCTGTGGGTGGCGCGGGAGCAATTCCTGCTCCCGCCGTGGCCATCCCGGGAGGAGACCTGTATTCCAGCGGCGCCGTCACCCCCACCATTGGCCCAAGCGGCAACTACTTCACGCAGGGGTTAGGCTACTGCAAGGAGTCCTTCACGCGCCGTTGTGGCCGGCCGTTCCAGAGTGACAACACCGGCGATTTCGGCGAGTTCTGCTCGCCGGTCACCAGCCCGTTCCTCGCCGAGGACCCGCGCGCCCTGACCGAGGTCAAGCCGCTGTTCATCTACCAGAGCATTCCGGGCGGCAATCCGGTGACACACGGCGGCAGTGTCGAGTACTTTGGCCTTCAAGCCCGGCTGGCACTGACTGAACGATGGTCGATCGTGCTGAATAAGTTTGGCGGCGTGGCCATTCAGCCCGACGACAAGACCTTCATCCAGGACAAGAGCGGCTTCGCGGAAATCTGGATTGGACCGAAGTACACGTTCTATCGCGACGACACCAACAAGACGGCGGCGGCGGTCGGCATGACGTTCCAGATTCCCTCCGGTTCGCGGGATACGTTCCAGAATACGGGCGCTCTGACGCTGTCGCCGTACTTCTCGTTCGCCAAGGGTTTTGGCAAGTTGCCGCAGCAACTGGGCAACTTCAACTACATGAGTACGACCGGTTTTGCCTTCAACACGGGGAGCGATCGTTCGGACTACTTCTACAGTAATCTCCACCTCGATTTCGACGTCCTCGGCCAGCATCGGCTCTATCCGCTGATCGAGCTCAACTGGATGAGTTACATCAATCACGGCCACGCGAACCCGGTCCCCTTCGAGGGCGGCGATCTGTTCAACCTCGGCGCGGCGAACCTCAACAAGAAGAACGTCGCCAGTGCAGCTCTCGGCGCTCGCTACAAGCTCGGCGGTCGCGATGCGATCCAGTTTGGCGGCGCGTTCGAGTTCCCGCTGACGGACCAGAAGGACCTGAACGACTTCCGCGTTGTCTTCGACGTCATCTTCCGCTATTGACCGGCACTGGATACTCTCTCTACCAGCCCCGAGCGCAAGCGAGGAGTTCATCCTGGGACCCTTCGCTCGCGCCTGGGGCTGGTAGAGTAATCGATGTCCAACTCTCTCATCCTGATCGGCGCCAGCGTGCGCGCGGCGGCCTTCTCGGCGCTGCGAGCGGGATTGCGCCCGTGGTGTGCCGATCTCTTCGGCGATCTCGATCTGCGCCAGCGCTGCCCCGTCTTGGTGGTCCCTTCTCGCGAATATCCGAGGGGTTTTCTCAACCTCCTCTCCGCAGTCCCCTCCGCTCCGTGGATGTTCACGGGCGCGCTGGAGAATCATCCCGCGCTGATTTCTCACCTTGCTGGGCGTCTGCCGCTCTGGGCCGGTTCTCTTCCCCAACTCGTTCAGCTTCGCGTTCCTCTGATACTCGAGCGCATCCTGCGGGAGGAAGGACTGCCGTGTCCCGCAGTCCGGCCCGCTTCCGCACTGCCTTCGGGAGAACAGCGTTGGCTGGTCAAACCCTCAGGCGGAGGGGGAGGGCGAGGGGTGCGCTTTCTCGATGGTATCCTTCCCTCACGAACAGCCTCCTGCATCTTGCAGGAGTTCATCGAGGGGGACAGCAGTTCGGCTCTGTTCCTTGGCGAAGAGAACGGCTGCCGGCTGCTTGGCGTTTCGCGACAACTCATCGGCGCGGACTGGCTGCACTCCGATGCGTTCCACTATTGCGGCAGCATCGGTCCCTGGTTGCCGGGGGAGGAGACGAGGCAGCAAATCTACTGCATGGGTATCCTCCTGGCTCGATGCGGACTGCGCGGCCTGTTCGGCGTCGATTTCATCCTGCGCGACGGCGTCCCCTGGCCGGTCGAGGTGAATCCACGCTACACCGCTTCCGTTGAAGTCCACGAATATGCAACGGGGTTATCGGCCCTGGCGCTGCATCGCCGCGTCTTCGATCCTTCCGCGCCGGAACCGCCGGCTCCCTCACGAAGCGACATTGTCGGCAAGGCGATTTACTACGCGCCGCGGACGCTGACTGTTCCCGCTGCTGGCCCGTGGATGGATACACTGCGGAATCCGCCGCCAATCGAGGAGATACCGGCCTTCGCGGATATTCCTGAAGTGGGTCAAGTCATCGAGGCGGGCCGGCCCGTGCTGACGTTCTTCGCACGGACTCAGGACACGACGAACTGCGAACAGCGACTGCGACAGATCGCCGCCGATCTCGACAGAGTGTTTGCCGTCGGGTAGCATGTCTTTTCTTACCGTGGTGCAGGCGGCTCGCCTGCT
>JBBSDR010000536.1:0-5510 GCA_038240465.1 Gemmatales bacterium | reverse complement strand
GTTTACTCGCCGTCGGTCCTAACCCCCGTCGAGGTGCTGACATGAGGCGGGGATCGGGAACCTCGAAAAGTCGCTGACCGACAATCGGCCGCGCTCGCTCATGCAGATGGCCACCGGTAGCGGCAAGACCTATACCGCACGCGATCAAGGACCATATCGCCAGCAGTTTGAGCATTGAGCGGTATGATCTGGATGAGGTGCCGTTCAATCAGATTGGCGGCCTGGGTCGGGCGCACGAACTGTTTGGCAATCGCCTGGATACAATGCTGGAAGAACTCAACCATACTCTGGCTGCGTGAGGCTCTGGCATGAGTACGATTACGGCCATCTATGAGAACGGCGTCTTCCGGCCGACTGAGCCGGTCGATCTTCCGGAGGGCTGCAAGGTGCGCATCGTGCCAGAGCCGGAGCGCACCCCCGAGATAGAGGCCCATCTCGACCGGGTTTATGGGATCCTGTCGCGGCGGTACAGGAGTGGTCATCATGACACCGCCGAGCGACACGACGAACACCAGCCACGAAGACCGTATTCCTGGACACCGTTGGGCTGCTGGCCGGTCAGACCGGGACACAGTTGCCACATATTAGCAGCGAAGGAATTTCCAGCTATGTCACGCCTCTTCCTTCGTTGGCAGAGCAGGCCGTGATTGTTGCCGAGGTTGATCGACGCCTCTCGGTGATCGCTGAAGCAGAAAAAGCCATCGCGGCTAACGCGGCCCGGTCGTCCCGGTTGAGGCAGAGCATCCTGAAGCGGGCCTTCGAGGGGAAGCTCGTTCCGCAAGACCCGAGCGACGAACCCGCCAGCGTGCTGCTCGACCGAATCCGTGCCGCCCGGAATACAGTCCCGGAGCGGCGAAACGCTCTGGGCAAACCCAGGCGGCGTCGGGTATCCTCAAAAGAGGCTCCGGCCAGCGCCTGCGACGAGCCGGGGTGAAGAATGGCTGGTTTCGGCAGCGTCGGGTATCCTCAAAAGAGGCTCCGGCCAGCGCCCGCAAGGAGGACCAACCCTGACTCCTGTCTCTTTGCCGAATCGGACAGTCCTTCAACGGGTCCGAGTGGAAGGCGTTCTCGACGCGGTCCAGGCCAGCAACGCCAGTTTTATCCTCCGGATGCCTGATGCTCGTGTGCTTTCCGGACGTTTCATCGGCCGTTCAATCCACGGGCTGGCCCGAGTGCTGGGCCGGCCCCTCATCGTGTTTGGCAACGGCTGGCTCGGGACGTCAGGTCAACTGGAAGGGGTCGAGGCCGATGGCTTTCTTCCCAGCGACGGCAAGTTGTGGATCCTCTCCCCGGACGACTTGCCCCTCTCGGACGAGGTTGCCAGGGAGATGGCGAGCCGGTTCGCGTCTGTTGTGGGGACATGGCCTGGCGACGAGACGGATGAGGAAATCGAGCAGGCCCTGAAGGAACTCAGCTAATGCCCTTGCCCGGCGGCTATCTGCTCGACACGAACAAATCGTCGGAAGGCGCGGTCGGAGCTTCAATCAACAGCACCATTCGGCTTATTGGGGGAACTGGTGCTGCCAAGTTCAGGCACCACGAGAGAAGTGTCTGACGGCGCAGAGGTGCTATTGAAGCGCTCCGGCCGGAGCGGAAGAGACCCGGAACCCTCTGAGGAGACAGCTTTTACGAATACTGTCCGTTCGATGTTTACAACTTCGATTTGTGTAATGTCCATGATACTCAAGCCCTTTTTCCCGTTCGGTTGTTTTCTGCCGCTCCTATTTCTTACGCAACTGTCATTCCTTGGTCCATCCTCGGTTCTGCACAATCAGGGTGACTGAGGTGCCGGCGCCGTTCGGAGCTTTCTGGCCGAACAACTCATACTTGAGTTCATATACATCGGCTTTGGCGCTGCTTTCAATGAAGACAAGTCGTGCGGTTTGGGGGTTCGTGAAGGCCGAGGCGCCCGCCACCAGGGCTGGATGCTCGGCCAGAAATGCGTCGCTGATTTCAAATGGCTCTTCAAGCTTCATTTCCTCTTCATAGCGCAGGTAGAGTTGCCACATCAGCTTTTCCACCTTTGACGAGGGGTCCACCACGGTGGACAAGCCGACGTGATTTCTCGCCTCCTGCCGGTTGATCGGATGACCGTGAAAATACAGCTTTGAGGTCAGATTATCGACGATTTCGTCGATTCGGTGCGCTTCTTTGACCGGGTCCATGTGAAGCGAAAGCAGCTTTCTCGCCATCATCCGGGACTGCGACAGGGATCGCTTGACGTTACCGAGGGCCAAGGGATGCACCTTCTCCGCCAGGTGGCTGAATGCCTTGACCAGTTCGTCCTCGTGATGGATGCCAGCATCCTCCTTGATGAGGGCGATGTACGCCGTTACATCTTCGACGCTGATCCCGAGACGAGCTTGCGGGTTTGTGGGGTCGATGGGGTTGAAAGCGTTCGCCACGGTCGCATCCGTGGGGCCAAGCATTCCCATTGGGTGCATGACAACCTCGTCAGCCCCAAGGGCGGTGAGTGTGGCCGCGCTGAAAGCCCGGCAGGGTACAAGGACAGAAAACTTCTTCGCTCGTTCCCGAATGAGCGTAACAAGCCGCCAGGGTACGGTCCCATCGCCGCCGTTACTGTGCAAGAAGAGGTCGATGTTATCCGAATCTGACGCCGCCTCCAGATGATCGTATACTCTTCGGACGGCATCCATCGCCATGGGAACTTCCAGCTTGGAGCGCGTACTCGTCACATAGCAGATCAACCGGCTCTTGCGCTCTTTTTCGATGGTTTGAATGAGCTTGACTCTCTGGTCCCTGGACATGCGTTTCCCTCCCGATCGTGTCCGTTGTATACCGGTTGAGAGCGCTATTATACCAGCCTAAGCTTCCCGGACAGTATTTTCCACCCCACCATTCGCCCGGTTCCATCCAGGGTCATTCTTCTCCTTGCGCGGAAGGAACCAATCAATAGAAACCCTTGAAGGATGGATGGTTGCGCGGACTATTGGAATTTCGATTCAAGTTGAGGGGGGGTAAGTTGATGTCAGGAAACGAGAACCGCTGCCGCTGGAGAATTTTGGCCCCGCCGCTGCGCAGAGGCTCCTGAACCAGTAAGAAAGGCAGAAAAGCCGCAACGGCACAAGAAACGCGCAACAAGCCTCAATGAAAGTACCTCTCCACCATGAGCAACGACAGCCAACAAATCGTCAGCAAAGCCTGGAACTTCGCTCACGTCCTGCGCGATGACGGTCTCTCGTACATGGCCTACACGGAGCAGATCACCTTCCTGCTCTTTCTCAAAATGGCCGACGAGATGACCCGGCCGCCCTACAGCCGGCCGCCCATCGTGCCGGCCAAGTTCGGCTGGGAGAGCCTGCTCAAGCGCGAGGGCGACGAACTGGAAACGCACTACCGTCATGTCCTCGAAGAACTCGGCAAGCAGCCGGGGATGCTCGGCGAAATCTTCAAGAAAGCGCGCGCCGACATCCAGAACCCCGCCACCCTGCGCCGGCTCATCGTGGACCTCATCGAGCCGGTGAAGTGGTCATCCATGCAGGCCGACGTCAAGGGCGACATCTACGAAGGGCTGCTTGCCAAGAGCGCCGAGGAGTCGCCCAAGGGGGCCGGGCAATACTTCACGCCGCGCGAACTCATCAAGGCCATCGTCGATTGTGTCCAGCCGCGTCCGGATGACACCGTTTGCGATCCCGCGGCCGGGACGGGCGGCTTTCTCCTCGCGGCTTACGATTATGTCAGCAAGCACACCGGCTCGACACTGGACAGGGACCAGAAGAAGCACCTGCGGACGAAGTTCGTCAAGGGCGTCGAACTGGTCCCGAACACGGCCCGGCTGTGCATCATGAATCTGTACCTGCACGGCATCGACGCCGATCCCTGCCCGATCCGCTTTGGGGTGGACAGCTTGGCTGGCGATCCCGGCGAGCGCTTCAGCCTGGTGCTGACCAATCCGCCCTTCGGCAAGAAAAGTTCGATCGCAGTGGTCAACGACACTGGCGATCTGGAGAAGGAAGAGACGTCCTACGAGCGGCAAGACTTCTGGACCTCGACGAAGAACAAGCAATTGAACTTCCTCCAGCACGTCAAGACGCTGCTCAAGGTCAACGGCCGTTGCGGCATCGTCGTGCCGGATAACGTGCTGTTCGAGGGCGGGGCCGGAGAGACGGTACGGCGGAATCTGCTCAAGCAGTTCGACGTTCACATGCTGCTGCGGCTGCCGACCGGCGTGTTCTACGCGCAGGGCGTCAAGGCGAACGTGCTGTTCTTCGACGCCCGGCCCGCGCAGGAGAAGCCGTGGACGTCAAAGCTCTGGGTCTACGATCTGCGGACGAACAGGCACTTCACCCAGAAGACAAACCCGCTCCGGCGTCCGGACCTCGATGAGTTCGTGGAGTGTTACCGCCCGGAGAACCGACACAAGCGAAAGCCGACATGGGCCGAAGCCAACCCGGAGGGCCGCTGGCGGGCCTTCGATTACGAGGAGCTGGCACGACGGGACAAGGTGAACCTCGACCTGTTCTGGCTGAAGGACAAGAGCCTTGAGGAGTCCGACGGCCTGCAAACGGCGCTGGAGCAGTTCCAGGCGATAGCGGACAAATTGACCGGGAAGTGAGCCGGGAAGTCCCAGATGCGAGGGACCGGCGCGTTCACCGATCCCAACAATTTGCTCTTCTTCGTCTCCTTGTGCGCACCCCGACCGATTCCGCGGCCAGGTAGGGGTGTGGAGCAGATGGAATGAAACGAACCCAGTCAACTCCTGGATGATACCATCGGGGAGCAGACCTGGCATGCGCCAAAGACAACGGGCCTTCAAAAGCCCTCAAGGGCCGCAACAAGGTTGGATACTGGGCCGGCCAGCCACTGAAACCGGTTTGTGCGGGTGGAACCGCGATCAAGAATTGCGCCGCAGCAGACCGCCCTGAGAGGAGGGACGCAACGTCGCGCCCTGGGCCGACGGACGCAGCGTCGTACCGTTGCCGCTGGAGCCGGGACGCCTGCTCGAACCGTTGAGGCTGCCCGTGCCGCCTTCGCAGAAGCGACGCAGCGGCACCGACACCGCCAAGGGGATCTGATAGCGGTCTTCCGGCAGCTTGGAAAGCATCTTCTTCATGATCGCCGCCAACTCGTCGGGTACGTCCTCGCGCAGGCTCTGGACCGAGGCCGGCTCCGCCTGCTGATGCTGCAACAGTTTCTGCATCAGCGAGGAGCCGGGGAACGGCGGCTGGCCCGTCAGCAGATAGTAGAACGTGCAACCGAGACTGTAGATGTCGGCGCGAATATCGACCAGGCGCGGATCGCGCGCCTGCTCGGGCGCGATGTAGTCGGCCGTGCCGATCAGCATACCCTCTTCCTGATTGGAACTGCACGAGTCGGAGGCATTGCCCTCGGCGTCGGGGTTCTGCAAACGCGCCAGGCCCCAGTCGATGATCTTGATCGCCGGATTGGCGGGCCGTTTCCAGGTCGTTCCCGGCGCGGGCGTCGTATGGCCAGGCGGATGCAGCAAATAGAGGTTGGCCGGCTTGATGTCGCGATGGACCAGTCCCATC
>JBBSDR010000535.1:0-5512 GCA_038240465.1 Gemmatales bacterium | reverse complement strand
GTGCGTGGCGAAGGCCACCCTGGGGCTGTGACACCCATTCGTGCCGCTGGCGGCTGGGGGGGTTGGCCGTGTTGACCCAAACCCCCCCAAGCCGCAAGCGCCAACACGTTGTTCCGCCGTTATAATAACAGCGAGCTTCTGCCCACTGCACGTCGGGGAGGAGGGCCTCGCTGCCATGAACCACAGGCTTCTCATCCGGGTCACCGCCCCGGCCGTGATCGTCGGCTTGTTGCTTTTTGCGGCCTGCCTGGCCAGCATTCGCTACATCGATCGGCTGCAGACGAACCTGGCCAATATCCTGGCCGAGAGTGTCACCAGTCTCCAGGCGGCCCAGGAACTGGAGATTCGCGTCCGCCAACTGCGCTTCCACAGCATGCTCTACCTCATGGATCCCAAACGAACGCGCCTGGAGCCGATCCAGGAGGACCATCGGCGGTTTGAGGAGGCCCTCGGAGTCGCCCAGCAGTCCGCGCGGACAGCGGACGAGTTGGCCTGCGTTCGAGCCATCGAGACCGGCTACGACCGCTACCAGAAGGAGCAAGCCCGGCTGCGTTCGGATATCGACCGGGGAAAGCATCAAGGCGACTTCCCCGGACTCGCCGATTCGCACCCCATTCGGCTGGTGGTCGATCCCTGCCAGGAATTGTTGCGCATCGACAGGGTCAGGATGGACCGGACGGCAGAAGAGTGCCGCCGTGTCAGCCACGAGGGCCACCTGGCCATGCTCGTCCTTGGCCTCGCGGGGCCTGTCGGCGGTCTGGTCATGGGCTACGGCGTCGCGCGCGGCTTGAGGCGATCGATCTATCGGCTCAGCGTCCGCGTGCAGGACATGGCCGAGCGTCTCGACCAGAAGGTCGCCTCGGTCAGCGTGGCGGCCGACGGCGACATCCAGGCCCTCGATCTGCAAATGCAGCACATCATCGACAAACTGGAGGAGGTCGCCGCGCGCCTCCAGCAGCAGCAGCGCGAACTGATCCGGGCGGAACAACTCTCGACGATGGGGCAATTGGCGGCCGGCCTCGCTCACGAGGTCCGCAACCCGCTGACGGCGATCAAAATGCTTGTTGAAGCAGCCCTTCGCTCCCAGAAGCCGCGGCCTCTGGACACCGAGGACGCGCAAATGATTCACCGCGAGACAGCACGTCTGGAGCGGACCTTGCAAGGGTTCCTCGATTTCGCCCGTATGCCTGCCCCCGAACGCACTCGCTGTGATCTCCGCGACGTTCTCGAGCAGGCCCGGGAACTGGTGCGGATTCGCGCCCGCCAGCAGCATGTCGAGTTGGCCGTCCACTGTCCCACCGAACCGGCGCAGACATCCGCCGACCGCGGCTTGCTCGGGACGGTGTTTGTCAATCTGTTCCTCAACGCCCTGGATGCCATGCCGGCAGGCGGTCGGCTCGACGTCACGCTGGCCCCGGCCTCGAATGGGACGTTTCGGCTCACGGTGTCCGACACCGGAAGTGGCATTCCGAAGGAAGTTGGCGACCGGCTGTTCACTCCCTTTGCCACGACCAAGGCGGACGGAACGGGACTCGGCCTCTCCATTTCGGCCCGCATCATCGAGGAACACGGCGGCACCATCACCGCCCACAACCGGCCAGAAGGCGGAGCGTGCTTTATCGTCAACCTGCCCGCGCTACCTGTGGAGGATCGTCATCGTGCCAACGCTGCTGATCGTTGACGATGAGGAGAGCGTCCGCTACTCGTTTCGCCGCATCTTCTCGGAGGACAGCGTCGAGGTCTTCACCGCCGCGACGGCGGCCGAGGGACTCGAACAGGTCCGCCGGCATGAGCCGGATGTGATCGTCCTCGACCTGCAGTTGCCCGATCGGTCCGGCCTGGACCTGTTCCGCGAACTGCACGAGCGAACGCCGCGAACGCCCGTCGTGTTCATCACGGCTCACGGCACCACGAATACGGCCATTGAGGCGATGAAGGGCGGCGCCTTCGACTACCTCATCAAGCCTCTCGACCTGGAGCGACTCACCCAGGTACTCGATCGAGCCTTCGAGGCCGCGCGGCTGATGGGCGTCCCGGCGAAGTTGCCCGAGGAAACCGAGGGCGACCAGATCGTCGGCCGCAGCCCGGTAATGCAGGAGATGTGCAAGGCCATTGGCCGATTCGCTCCTCAAGATGTCAACGTTCTCATCAGGGGCGAGAGCGGGACAGGGAAAGAGTTGGTCGCGCGCGCCCTCTACCAGCATTCGCAGCGGGCCGAAAAGCCATTCCTGGCCATCAACTGCGCCGCCATTCCCGAAGCGCTGCTGGAGAGCGAACTGTTTGGCCACGAGAAGGGCGCGTTCACCGGGGCCGATCGCAAGCGCATCGGCAAGTTCGAGCAGTGCCACGGCGGCACGCTATTTCTCGACGAAATCGGCGACATGACGCCGCTGACCCAGGCGAAAATGCTGCGCGTGCTGCAAGACCAACGGTTCGAGCGCGTCGGCGGCAGCGAATCGATCGAGACCCGGACTCGAGTTCTGGCGGCGACCAACCAGGACCTGGAACACCTTGTCTCCGAGGGCCGGTTCCGCAAGGACCTCTTTTATCGGCTCAATGCCATCACGATCCGTGTGCCGCCTTTGCGGGACCGTCGCGAAGACGTTCCCGAGTTGGCGACTTACTTCCTGTTCCGCTTCGACCGCGAGTTGGGGCGCGACATGCGCGGCTTCACGCCCGAGGTCCTCGATCTCTTCCAGGGATACGCATGGCCGGGAAACGTCCGCGAATTGCAGGGGGTCGTGAAGCAGGCGATGTTGAACGCTTCCGGCCATCTCATCCGCGCCGAGTTCCTGCCTCCACCCCTGTTTGGTCAACCGATTCCTGCCGCCGCGCAGGAACCGGCCCCTGCCGAGGGGCTGGACGTGGAAAAGTTGATCGAGCAATTACTGCCCCAGGCCAACGGCCGGCTTCACGCGGAAGTCATTGCCGCCGTCGAGAAACTGCTGTTCGCCAAGGTGCTTCGGCATGTTCAAGGCCACCAGACAAGGGCGAGCGAACTCCTCGGACTCGATCGCGCCACCCTGCGCAGCCGCCTCCGATCGCTCGGGTTGACGGCTGACAAGCCGGGTTAGCCGTGACGCGGAGTCCTCGGAGCGAATCGCGTGGCGCGATGACGCCGGACGCGCTCCGCTCGAAGACTCGCGTCGCGGCTAACCAATGGGGAAAAAACCCCCGTCTGCGGAAATATTCCCCGCCTCTCTCATCTCCCATCTTTTCGCTGATTGTCATAACCATTTGATGGTTATCACATTCGGCAAAAGCAGCACTCTCTATCCTCGCTGGCCCGAAATGTGCTTTCTCATCCATACAAGGTGGGAAGACGAAGAACCAAAGTACCGTTCACAAGGGCTTATGGACGCTCTGCCGCTTCAGTGTGTGTGCGTCTCGTTCGACGGGGACACATCCCAACACGACATCTTCCCTGATGCTCTCGATTGGGCCGACCGGCTCGGGCTGCCGCTTTGCGGCCATTCCCTCGCGGCGGGACGCGCTGACTGGTTCTCCTCCTGCGCTGCCGCTTGCCGGAAGCGGGGCGTCGTTTGGGAAACTCGGGACGATTCCGCGACGACGAACGCTCTCCACGTCATCAGCGGCGTCCTGCCGGATAAACGCAAACGAGAACTTGTCCACCGATCCCTCCTGTTGCCCGGTGCCGCAGTCCTCGTTTGTCCGCCACGGCGGCAACCCGCCGCAAAAGTGCTGCTCCTGAATCAGGAGCGGGACCATGACAACCCGTTCCTTGACCTGGCCATCGGCTACTGCCAGGCTGCCGGTCTGGCGCCGGTCGTCCTCACCGTCGCGGCAACGGAAGCGGAGGCCGAACGTCGTCAGGCCCTCGCCGAGAAGAAGTTTGCAACTCGCCTGTTCGCTGCCGACTTTGCCACGGTCGTCGGGGAAGACCTCCCTTCGGCGGTCCGCGGCATGGCTCGATGGTGTCATTGCTCGTATGTGCTTGTCGGACGGACCCGGCCAGGATTGTGGTGGCGCTGGCTGAGGGGCGAGACGGTAGAGCGACTGCTCAACCTCTCAACAGAATTCGGGATTCTCTCTCTTCCCGACACCTGTGTGGCGGGTGTTCAGAAGCGTGAGCGGATTGAAATGAGGTGAAGAATGACTGCGCGCGCGAATGTTAGCGCCCTGGCGTGGTGGACCCTGGGCGTGGTAGCCGTGGCGGGACTCGCCCTGGGTGGATATCACTTTGCTCCGGAAACGACTTCGGCAGCGGGGGAAATATCGCAATCCACGGAGCAGGACGACGAGGGAGTTCACGTCGAGGTCATTCATCCCGCCCAGGGGGGATTGGAGCGGACCACGACACAGCCCGGTTCCGTCCAGGCCTATGAGCGGGCGCGAATCTACGCAGCGGTAAGCGGCTATCTCAAGATGCAGGCGGTCGATATCGGCGACCGGGTCACCAAGGGGCAACTTCTGGCCAAGATCGACGTGCCGGAACTGGAGAAGCAGGTCAAGCAATACAAGGCCGGGCTGCAGCAGGCCCGGGCGAAGGTGCGCCAGATGGAGGCGCGAGTCGCCACCGCCCGCGCCGACTTGCTGGCGAAGAAGGCCAAGATCAAACAGGCCGATGCGAATATCAAGAGCGCCTCCGCCTGGCTCCGCTTCCGCAAGAAGCAGTACGAGCGAATGGCCTCGCTGCTCAAACTCGACAGCATCGACGGCCGGCTCGTGGACGAACACCAGGAACGCTATGAGGCAGCGGTCGAAGCAGAGAATGCAGCGAAGGCCGCCCGCGACACCGCCGTCGCCGACGAGGCAGCGGCAGACGCCAACATCTTGCAAGCGCAGGCCGACGTGCTCGAAGCCAATGCGGAAGTCATGGTCGATGAGGCCCGGATCGAGAGAGGTGAACTCATGGTCGCGTTCTCCGAGATCCGCTCCCCTTGTGACGGCGTCATCACCCAGCGCAGCATGCTGCCCAATGAGTACGTCCGGGCCGCCAACGAAAGTGGCACGGCCGCTCCTCTGCTCAGCGTCGAGCGAACCGACCTGTTCCGCGTCGTCGTGCAAGTGCCTGACCGCGACGTACCGTTCACCGATCCGGGCGACCCGGCCGTTATCGAGATCGATGCGCTGTCGGGGAAAAAATTCCCGGCGAAGGTGTCGCGTCTCGCCCGTTCCGAGGACCCGGACACCCGGCTGATGCGTGTGGAGATTGACCTGCCCAATCCCAAGGGTGAGATTTGCCGGGGTATGTACGGCCGGGTGACGATCATCCTCGATCGGCCGGAGGGCCAGGTGTCGCTGCCCTCGTCCTGCCTGGTCAGGAAAGTCGAAGGGGAAGGGCCCTCCGTGTTCGTTGTTCGAGACAATCACGCCCACCGGGTCCGGGTCAAGATAACCGCGGATAACGGTGTCTGGTGCGCCGTCAGTGAAGGTCTTTCGGCCAAGGATGACGTCGTCCTGAAGCCGGTCACTGGCCTGACCGACGGCGCGGAGGTGGTCGTAGCGGCACCCATCGCGAAGCATTAGGCGAGCGGCACGGCGTCAGCGT
>JBBSDR010000534.1:0-5515 GCA_038240465.1 Gemmatales bacterium | reverse complement strand
TCCCGTTCGGTGGTCAACATCGCTTGCTCCTGACCGACGGGGAACTGGAACACCTCGTGGACGCTCTCGATGGCGGCCCGCTCACACTGTTTCGAGAATGGATCCCCTCTGAGCCTCTGCACCGGCGCTACCTCAATACATTCACGGAAGTCCGCGACGAACTGAGCAAGCAAATCGCAGAGGACTGGACCCGTGATTGCGGGCAGTTCGCAGCACGACTGGAAGAGAAGACCCTATGGCTGCCGCAGGGCATCGAGATCGTACGCGAGTGGATCGGCCGCCTTCGCCAGCTTCTCCGGGCTTTGGGAGCGACAGCTTTCTTGCCCTGCCCGGAGGGACAATCGCCAACGCCGACGAATCCGGCACCGGCAGACATGCCGGCGGTCTCGTCGAAACTGCCTACCAAGGAGGAAATGGAAATCATGCGGCAGGCGATCGCGGAACATGATCGCACCCGTCAATCCGTTCCGGCAGATCGGAGAGGCCAGAATGCCTCTCCCACCGTGCTAACGAGGATCGCCGAGATTCGGCCTCAACGCGCGCGAAACGCCCTGCGCGAGTTGGAGCGGCTGGAGGAATACAGTGGCTTCGCCCGACGGCGTCCTCGCCGGTATCTGGAGGGCCGACGAAACGAAAAATGAAACGGTTCACTTCGCATCGGCACATCAAGTATCAGCGAAGCGTTCCGCTCGCCGTTGTTGACCGGTGACTCTTCGCCCACATCATCTGCCTGGTCCCATCCGTGTGATCACTTCGCGGCTACCGACCGATAATCATGCCCCGACCAATTCTGCCAGACCGTCTCGCTTGAGCCTGGCAACTCTGACCATCATCATCGCTCAGAAGAGACGACGCCGTCAGCAGTGCTTGGCGACGAAATCCTCACGCTGCCGAAAGTAGTGTTCCCGCATTCCCCGAAACGATGGACCTTTCTCACATCATCTGCCTGATCCCATCCTGGCGATCCCTTCGCGGCTACCGACTGTCAATCCTGACCCGACCAATCCTGCCCGACCGTCTCGCGCCTGAGGCTGGCAGCGCTGGCCAACAGCGCTCAGCAGGGACACCTCGCCCAGACAATGCTTCGTGACGTAATCCTCACGCCGCCGACAGCAAGGTTCCCGCGTTCCCAGGAACGATGGACCTTTTCTCAATCCGAAATCACCACAGTAGGGTGGAAGGAGTGACAGCGAGCAGGCAGTGGATGAGGAGGGTACTGACGATGGATCTGTTGACCGTGCGGGAGGTAGCTGACCTGATGAAGATCTCTTCAGGTGCTGTCTATGCGCTTTGCAAGTCGGGCGAACTCCCGCACCATCGACTGGGCCGCGGTCGGGGAGCCATCCGCATCGATCGCCAAGACGTTCTCGACTACATCGCTCGATGCAAGACAGGAGCCGCCCCCATCGCCAGGAGCGGCTCCTCTTCGCCTGCGTCGTCTTCACCCGCACCGGTCAACAGACTGCCGGTCGGAAGCTTCAAGCATCTTCGGGTCGATCGGTTGCTCGGCGGACAGCATCCCGCAGATGGTCTGTCCGCTGGTCCAGATGGCCATAGTGGTCACTGATCATCTTCGTCGAGGTATGGCCGAGCAGTTCCGCCATCGTGGCGATCGGAACGCCTGCCTCCAGTCCATCGGTGGTGAACGTATGCCTGAAGGCGTAGGCGACCACACCCGGTTCCAGATCGAGCTTCTTGCGCAGGCGGCGGAAGCGGCAGCGGATGGCGTTGCGTGTCCACGGCTGGTCCCGAAGGTTGCGGAACAGTGGCCCCTCGGGATACTTCGCGATCTGCTGACGACAGAGTTCGATCATGGCCGGCGTCAGGATGACCACACGCGGCTTGTTGGTCTTCTTGACCGTCTTGTGCCGCTTGAAGGTCCAGGTCCCAGCGTCGAGGTTGACGTACTCTGCCGAGACCATGGCGGCTTCACCGGGGCGACAGCCCGTACTCCGGAGTACGAAGAGAAGGCTCCTGAACGCCTCATCCGGGACGGCGTCGTTGATCGTCTTGTTCTCCTTGGCCGTGACCACCTTCTCGCGATGGAGGACAGCAGGCTTGATGACGTTCTTGAGTGGATTGGCGGTGAGGTAGCCTTCGTTGACGGCCCAGTTGAGCGCACGCTTTACGGAGGTGATCGCACAGCGACGCGTGCTCTGGTTCCAGCCGGTCTGGACCTCGAACCAGCGCGTGACGTGGAAGGGTTTGAGGTCGCGCGCGCGCACGGCCCCGTGCAGATCGACGAAGGTTTGAAGAAACGAGCGGTAGAACCCGTAGGTGCGCGGTTCGTTCTCGCGGTGCGACCATGCGAGAAACGCCTCGCACAGCGCAGCAGTCGTGGCGTCCGCAGATTCCACGGGTGTCCCGACAGCCTCCAGGGCCATCAGTCTGTGGAATTGCGCTCTGGCTTCGGCTTCGTTCTCGCGCCCCCTGGCGAGTTTGACGTACTCACCTCGGAAGCGGGAAACCCACCAGCCATCAGAATCACGGAAGTACGGCTTTCGCGGACGTCCCATAGCGAATTCTCCTTTCTGGAACCAGCGACGGATCGCAGAGGAGAGGCACCCCCGGCAAGGACGCCGGGGATACTTTTGCTAAGGAATTTGCTAAGCCTGCCTCCTGATCAAGAAGCAAGGCTCGCCGCAACTCATTGTTCCGGCGAGCCTTGCGATGTCGGGGCGAGAGGATTCGAACCTCCGACCTCCTGAACCCCATGAAGGCGTGTGCAGAGTGAATTTCTCCGGAAATTCTTGGCCTTCCAACACTTCCGTCTTTCTATATTTTACAAGAATCCCCTCAAATTGCAATGGTTTGCATGCTTCCTGCTACAAATCTGCTACAAGAGTTTTCCTCCTCGGCCTCGCGCAAATTCCTCTCTGTTGTGCTCGCGGACACACCATTGTCGCAAGTGCTCGTCGCTAGGCGTCAATATCGCTCGCTGGGCCGCGGCAAGAGGATCGCCGACGCCTCCGGCCGCCTGCTCAGCCGCGGCCTCCGGCTTGCGATCCTGCACGCGGCCAGGCGCTCGCTCGATTGACGCGCGACTGCGCCTTGCTGTTCCTGCCGTGTCGCGAGCCAGCGATACCCTATCCACTTCCCTCATCTGGTATGCCAAGAGCCCCGCCACAGTCAACGATGCGATTCACAGACACACATCCCCGCCAACCTCTTCTGCCCCTTCCTGCGACCGCCTCGCGGACGCGGTGACAGACGATTTCATTTGTTTTCCTCCTCAGCATCATGACACGCGCGAACCTCAACTTCATCTGGCAGAACCCCGGCGGAATGCCCCGGACACTCTTCCACTATCACAACGGCGATCAATATCCCGAAGGGCTGCTCCAGTTCTTCGGTCTCGAGGACTTTCTCACCATCGACCATCTCTGGACTCCCGAGGATTTCCGGGCCTGGATCCAGAAGAACTACCGAGAGGCGTCTCGCAAGCTCGTGAATCTCGGAAACGGCCTCACGATGGATGCCCATGCCGAGAGCGATGAGCCGGCCGAGCCCGAGGATTTGGGCGAGGGGGGGCAGCCCCGCGTCTACTACACCGAGGGGTTCAGCACCGACTACTCGTACGTCTTCAGTCATCATCACGTCCCCGGCCGGAAGCGGAAGGACGGCACACGCCCTCTGCGAGAACAGAATTGGGTCCAGGCGTGGAATTGGGACAAGCTGATCTTCAGCGGCGGCGCGAAGCAGTTTCTCCGCTTCTGCCAGAAGCGGGTGAAGCCGGCAGTCATCCCGCCTGAAGTGAAGATGTTCTCTGCCGTCTCTGCAGCCCTCGGCTTCCCTGCTTGATCTTCTCGGGGCGGGTGCCTTCCGGTGCCCGCTCTTTCCCTACATCCTTCCCTCTCTTCCGTGAAATTCTTCGACACCTTCAGCGGCATCGGCGGTTTCGCCATCCCGCTCACAGAGTCCGGCCACGAGTGCGTCGGCTTCAGCGAGATAGACGGCCACGCCGCCCAGATTTATTCTTCCCATTTCCCTTCTCACAAGAACTATGGAGACATCACAGCCATCGATGTTCGATCTCTTCCCGCCTTTGACCTCCTTGTCGGCGGGTTCCCCTGCCAGCCTTTTTCAGTCGCCGGACGCCGAAGAGGATTCGAGGACACTCGCGGAACTCTGTTCTTCGATCTTTGCCGGATCGCCGACGCCAAAAGACCTCACCTGCTTCTCTTTGAAAACGTCGCAGGACTGCTTACTCACGATGAGCAACGGACCTTCGGCACGATCCTCACGTCGCTTCATGACCTGGGGTACGACGTGCAATGGCAGGTGTGCAACAGCAAGTATTTCGGCGTGCCCCAGAGTCGGGAAAGAGTGTTCATTGTCGGACATCGCCGAGGAACGCCCCGACCCGAAGTATTTCCTCTCGTTGGACATAGCCGCCCGGCTCCTCGGCCGGTTGGACATCGCCGTCTGATCGGAGTCGCTATTCGAGGCCGAGAAGGCAAGACGAACGTGGAGGCGAGGAAAGACGGCATCAGCAACGCTGTCCGCAGCACACTTGGCGGCATTCCCCTGATTCTGGACGGGGACCGAGTACGAAAGGCCACACCGCTGGAATGCGAGCGGCTGCAAGCATTTGCGGACGGATGGACCGACGTACTCAGCAATACTCAGAGGTATCGCATGCTCGGAAACGCAGTGACGGTCAACGTCGTACGCGAGATCGTCAGTCATCTCACCTGACGCTGAAGAAGCCCCCAGCATTGCTGGGGGCGGGCGTCCGAGCCTCACGTCTTCACCTTCTTGGTACGTTTCTTCTTCGGAGCCTCTGCAGGCTCCTCTTTCGGGACATCCATGCCCCGGCGAAGCATTTCGCTCTCGACGGCCTGAGCATCGCTCGTGTTGCCCTTCCTGCGGCAGTCCTTGAGCTTGCCTTCCAGCTCGTTATAAACCAGTCGCGTGAGCGATTCGAGGAACGGATCGGGCTCTGGATCGGGGATGACGGGCGGCGTCTGATGGTGCGCCGGGCGCTGCGTCGGATTGCCCAGGCCGTCACGATAGACCCAATCCCAGCTCTCCGGCGGGAAACCCAGCACACCCCAGGCTGCTTTGCGAGCCCGCGGATTGAGCTGCGTCCACCAACCGACATGCGAGGCCAGTTCCGTCAGAGCGGATGACACCTTGCGCGCGCCGTGCTGATCGACCAGCGGCTTGAGCCGGACGGACAACTCGCGGAATGCGAAGCCGCCGTACCCGATCGTCTTCATGACGTCCCAGAGCAGCTTGTCTTCATGGACGCGCACCGACAGCGAATCCTTGTTCATTGGTCTCCTCCGAAGTTGAGCCGTTCGCAGAGAGCATCGATCTCCTCGACCGTGAGCAGCGGGGCGCCCTCGGCGAAGTCCTCGATCTCCATGAAGGGAAGAGGGGCCACGAGCTGCTCTTCCTGCCAATGGCGCAGGGCGGCGAGGATGGCGGTCGCGGCGTACATGCCGGTGAAGAGATCGGCGACGGCGACGCCGACCTTCTGCGGGCCGCCGCCGGGAGCGTCGTCGGCGAT
>JBBSDR010000533.1:0-5520 GCA_038240465.1 Gemmatales bacterium | reverse complement strand
TCGTCGTTGAGCAGGATGACGTTGTAGGGCGGCTGGCGCTTGACCTTTTCAACGAGTTCGGGATCGGCCACGTCGGGCAGCGTGATCGTGTCACTCATCGAGCATTCCTCCCTGCGAGCTGAAGAAGATCAAGCGGTGCGGCACAGGGCCACGAGGGTGATGTCGTCGTTCTGCTTGGCGCCGGCCGTGTGCTTCTCGATGGCCTGTATTAGCCGCTCGATTAACTGTTTCGGACAACCGGAGTCGGCGCTGTGCAGGACGCTGAGGAGTCGGTCGTCGCCGAAGTGTTCGCCGCTGGCATTCTCGGCGTCGGGTACGCCGTCAGAGTACATCAGCAGTCCGTCGCCCGGCTCCAGTTTGACCTGGCACGAGCCGTAAGCGTATCCCTCCACGACGCCCAATGCAAACCCGGAGACTTCCGCGGGGACGCACTGTTCGATCTTCTTCGTGGCGGCCCGATACAGCAGCGGTGACGGATGGCCGGCGTTCGCCAGGGTCACGCCGTGCGTCGCCGGGTCGAGGATGCCCGCGGCCAGAGTGACGAAGAGGTCCATCATGCTGCACTGAGGCGCCAGCGAGTCGTTCAGTCCGCCGACGGCCTGCGCCACGTCCGGATCGCGGAGGAAGTGGAACCGCGCCTCGGAGGTCAACTTGGTGACCAGCAGCGCGGCCGGCATGCCCTTACCCGCGACGTCGCCCAGCAGCATGACCAGCCGGCCCGGCGGCAGCGGAATGAAGTCGTAGTAGTCGCCGCCGACCATGTAGGCGGGCTGATAGAACGAGTGGAACGAATAGCCGGCCACCTCCGGCAGTTTCTGCGGCAGACAGCTCATCTGCACTTCATGGGCCAGCGACAGGTCGCGATTGATGCGCTCCTGCTGCACCGCGTCTTGCATCATGCGGACGTTTTCCAGCGCGATTGACGACTGGTTGGCCACGCCGACAAGCATCTCCAGGTCGGCCTTGGTGAACTTCTTTATCCGGTCCTGGGTGTCCAGTTGAATGATGACGAACGCCTTGCCCTCGATAGTCACCAGGGGAGCGCACATGACCGAGCGAATGCGGAAATCGACGACCGACTGGCTGGTCTGCAGCCGGCTGTCCTGGCTGGCGTCGTCGCTGAGGAACGCCTGGGCCGTCTCCAGGCACTTGTTGACAATGCCCCGGCTGTAGCGCGCGCTGGCCTCGTCCTGGGGCCGGCGCGTCTTGATCACCTTGGGCATCAGCTTGACGGGTCCGTCGCCGGTGCTGGCCGCCAGGATGATGAAGGCCCGGTCGGCCTGCTTGAACAACTGGAACAGGCTATCGACGATTTTCGGCAGCAGGGCGTCGAGGTCGAGCGTGCGCGACAGGTTGGCGCTGATCTCCAGCAGGGTCCGCAGCGCTTCGATGGGCTGGGTCTGGAGCAGGTTGCCGCTCTTGTGCGACAGCGTCGCCTCGACCGTCGTGGACGAACTCTCATTGCCGCGGTCGTCATCTCCGGTGTTCGGCTCGGTCTTGAAGACGGCGAGGAAGTCGCAAATGCGAATGCGGTCGTTGTCCTTCAGAGCCACGCGCGAGGAGATGGCCTGATTGTTGACGTAAGTCCCATTGCGGCTCTCCAGGTCCTCGATGAGGTAGGCCCCCTGTCCCTTGACGATCTTGGCGTGTCTTCGGCTGACGGAGTTGGCCGGAATGACGATACCGCAGTCGGCCTCGCGGCCTATCACGAGATCGCCAGTGAGGGCGACGAGCGATCCCTGACCGGCGCCGGGCGACTTGAGAATTTGCAGCGATGGCATCGGAACACCTGTCAAGGTATGCGAGGGAGACGGTTCGAGATAGACCCCGGACGCTCCGGCTACTGCCTCAAACTGCCCAATTCTACTCGGCGACAGGGTCGGGTAGCAAGGCGCTAACCGAGAGTTTTCGGTTTGAGGCGTTTGAACGGTTCTCGCGACAATCGTTCCAGAATCAATTGACCCGGCGCATCTGCAGAGTTTATAAGTGATTGTAGCATCGGCGGCGCACTCTTCCGGGAGCAGCATCATGAGAAAAAAAGCAAAACAGGACCAGACGGAACTCGTCGGCTTCCTCGGCGTCGGTCTGGACAACGAGGACGGCCATCAGCGCATCACGAACAACGAGCACTTCCTGCTGATAGGCGGCTCAGCCGAGACGCACGAGCGGATGCAGGACGTCTCGATCCATTTCAACGAGGAACTGAAAAAACGCGGCAAGCGTCTGGAGGAGACAGAACCGGAGGAGGCAGTCGATCTGCTGCGCGAGGTCCTCGATCAATGACTCTCTTCTGCCGCTTGCGGCTTAGCGGTTTCTCTCCGCTAAGCCGCAAGCGGCAGAAGAGAGGCTGAAACTCTCTTGCGCATTCTGGGTATACCCTTCCAAGAAGACGCTGACTGCAGGGATGAGGCGTGTCTGACGAAGCCGACCTGGTGCAACGCTGCCTGCTCGGTCAACCCGACGCGATCCGGCAACTGGTGGAACGATTCCAGGCCGAGGTCTTCGGGCTGTGCGTTCGTCTGCTTCACCATCGACACGATGCCGAAGACGTGACGCAGGAGGTATTCTTGCGCATCTTCCGCAGTTTGCATCGCTGGGACTCCAGCCGGCCGCTCAAGCCCTGGATCATGGGCATCACGGTCAACCGCTGCCGCACCTGGCTGGGTCAGCGCGCCCGCCGGCCCGAGCTGGTGGACTACCTGCACGAGACCGTCGCCTGCCCGCCCGCCGACGACTCGCCGGAACTCCTCCGCGAGATCCACGACGCCGTCGAGGAGTTGCGGCCTGAGTATCGCACCGTCTTCGTGCTGTTTCACGAGCAGGGCCAGCCGTACGAGGACATTGCCGCCGTCCTGGAGCGCCCGGTCGGCACCATCAAGACCTGGCTGCACCGCGCCCGTCTCGAAGTCCTCGAACGCCTGCGGCGCCGCGGCATGGTGGGCAGCGATCAACCCGGCGCGGATTCCTCCCCGGCATCGGACGTGATCCAGGGGCCGAAACGATGAACTGCGAACACTGCGATCAATGGCTGCAAGAAGTCCTCGACGGAGCGGAACCCGATACGCCCCTGGTCGAACATCTCGTCGCTTGTCCCGTCTGCCGCGATCTCTACGAGTCGGCCCTCGCTCTGCGCAAGGGGATAGCGGATATGCCACGCCCCGAGCCGACGGCGGGGCTGACGGATCGTGTCGTGACGAGTGTGCTGTTCGACCGCAAGCAGCGCCAGCGCCAACGGCAGACTTGGTCTCGCGTCGCCGGCCTCGCCGCGAGCATGCTGGTCGCGCTGTTCGTGTCGGAGTATCGGTCTCAGCCCGCGTCGAAGACGGAAAAGACCGTTCCCACGCCTCCCGAGGTGTCCGTCTCGTTGCGAAAAACGGTCCTCGACGCCGGCAGCGCGGTCGTCGAACGCGCCCGCCGTCAGGTCGGTGAGACGATTGACAGCACGCTCCGGCTGGTACAGCCGCTGGACAGTGAGCCAACGCCGGAACCGCTCGTGGGTCCATTGCAGGAGGCGAGCCAGGGAGTGACGGCGAGCCTGGAGCCGATGACCGGATCGGCCCGGCGTGCCTTTGCTTTGCTCGTGCGCGACCTGTCGCCGGGCGGCCCTCGAAACTAGCTCGGATCGCGATCCGCGGAGGAGTTCCTCTCATGAAATCGCCGGCCGTTCTTCTCTGCTGTCTGTGCGTTGTCGGCCTCGCGTCACCCATTGAGGCTGCCGCGCCTGCCGACGAACTGCTCCGCTACGTCCCCGCCGACGTCACCTTTTGCCTGACCGTCCGCGACCTGCGCGCGCATCTGTCGGCCCTGGGGAATTCGCCCTTTGCCGAGCAATTGCGAGCCTCGCCGATGGGCAAGGCCCTCAAGGCGTCTCCCGAACTGGAGAAACTGCTCAAGGGCCAGGAGGTCATTGAGGCGGCCCTGGGGATGAGCCTGGATCGCATTCGCGACGACATCCTCGGCGACTCGATTGTCTTCGCCTATCGCCAGGGACCACCCGGCAAGCCCGAACTGGAACAGGAACTTGTATTGCTCCGCGCCCGCGAGGCCAAACCTCTCGCGCAACTCGTCGAACGGCTCAACAAGCTGCTCAAGAACACCGGCGCTCTCAAGGAAGTGAGCGAGATCGAACACAATGGCTTCAAGTATCAGCGCCGCGTCGAGGGCGATGAGGTGAACTTCCTCTGTCTGCGCGGCCCGGTGCTGATCTTCTCGAGCAAGGAATCAATGCTGCGCGAGGCGCTGGCCCTGGAAAAGAACACGCCGGCGACCCGGGAAGCGGCCGTCAGCCGATCGCTGCGTCAGTTGGGCGCCGACAAGGCATTGCTGTCGATCTGGCTCAACCCGCGTGGCTTCGACGCCGAGTTGGCCGCCAAACTGGAAAAGGCCGTCGATGCCGACAAGGCGTTCTTGAAGACGTTCCTCGCTTGCTGGAAGGCCCTCGATGGAGCGGCCGTGACGCTGTCGCTGACGCGCGATTTCGAGTTTGGGCTGGCGCTGCGGGGCCGGCCGGAATCGCTGCCCGTGCCGATCCGGCGGTTCCTCGACGATGCCGCCTCTCTGGCCGACCTGTGGACGCGGTTCCCCGAGGATTCTCTGCTGGCCGTGGCCGCCCGGACCCCCGCTTCGAGCCTCCTGGCGTTCCTGGGAGCGTTCCAGACAAAGAAAGCGTTCGAGTCGATGCAGGAGGGGCTGACCCGGCGTGTCGTCGCCTTTGTGGGGGACAAGGATGTTGTCAAGGACGTGCTGCCTCACGTCGGTCCCGACTGGGGCGTGTGCGTGACGGCTCCGCCGCGCGGCGAGAAAGCCTGGATTCCGTCGATGCTGTTCGCCTTGCGCATCGCGGCGGCAGACAGCGCGATGCCGATCGACAAGGCGCTGGTGGACCTGATCAAGCTGCAGGCGGGGGGGATGGCCCAGGCTTACAACATGATGCGCAAGGACCCGCTGGTGTGGAAGAAGGCCGCTCACGATCGTCTGGAGATCGCCTACCTGGACAGCACGACGGGGCAGGCAATGGGTCTGCAGCCGGCCTTCGGTTTGTGCGATGGCTACCTCGTGATCGCCAGTACGCCGGAGACATTCCGCCGTTTCGCGGCTCCCGCACGTCCGTTCAAGAGTGGAGCGGAGGTCCCTCTGTTGCGGTTGTCTTTGAGTAGCTTGCGGCAATATCTGAAGGAGTATCGCGGTCCTCTGGTGTCCGTTCTCGCGGAACAGCATCAGCAACCGCCGGCCCGGGTAGGCCAGCAACTGGATGACGTTGGCGCTGTCCTGAGCCTGGTCGATCGGCTGGAACTGACGCAGCGTACAATACCGGAACAGGTGACGTTCGCGCTGCGGTTACGTCCGGCGCAGCCGTTGCGGAAGTGAATGGAAGGGCGCGTTTATCAGTCAATTCATTGGTGATGGACCAGGGCCACAGACACTCCTGGCGACGATCTGAGTATCTTCTGCTGTCAGAACGAGGAATGCCCTGCCTATTACCGCGGCAAGAAAGTGAATCACTCTCGCCGCCGCCCGGCT
>JBBSDR010000532.1:0-5524 GCA_038240465.1 Gemmatales bacterium | reverse complement strand
TTCATGACAGTCCCTCCTGCGACTGCCACGCAACCCGTGCGCCCCCGTCAGGGCTTTACGAAAACTGCTTCCGCAAACGACGCGTTTTGAGGCTGTTCAACCCTCGCCGGGAATTGCTGGGGATCAGGGACGCACATTCCGTGGGGAGATTCCAGTCCTTGGTCACGAAGACCGAGGTTCCGGCCATCACGATCGGGACCAGCTGCGGGTCCTTCGTGTTGCGGAGGTTGTTCGGCAGCATGATGGCATCTCCATGCCCCTCCTGCCGGCAGGCCTCCACGATAGCGTGAGAGGAAATGCACTGGTCGAGCTGGAAAGTGCTCATTTCACGAGAGGTTGGTCGAAGTGTATGGATAGCCCCTCCAGCAATTCTCGTAGCTGGTCCTTGTCCAACTCGTGATCCTCCGCGATCTCGAAGATGCTCCGCCCCTCGCTCATCTCCGCGAATAGGGAAGGAATGGTGAACCGGGTGCCTCGGAGAACCGGGACTCCCCCGTGCTTCTCCGGGTCCCGTTCGACGCACTTCCGAAGAACCTGAAGTGCGTACCGTGCCTTCTCCGCCAGCCATTCCTCGTCCTGGAACATGGACAGGCAGCGGACGATGACGTTCGTGTCCACCCAGAGGGTACGCGAATATTCCTCATGTGAGGAGATAATCAGCCCTGTGGGGGCACGGACGGTTACTCGCTCATCTTCCTTCTTGGGCTTCGGAGCGATCTTCCACTCACCGTATCGAATGTTCTTCGCCATAATTACTCTTCGGCTTTCTCCACCCAGGGAATCCCCTTTAGAGTATCCCTGATTGTAATCGCTTTCCTCTCGGCCCGCTCACAGGCGGCTCGAAGTTGCACTAGATGCTCGGCGTCCAGACCTATCTCCATCCTGCAGATGTTCCCCCCATCGAAGTAGTCGATGAGGAGCGAGTGCGCGATGACAGAGTGCAGGATCTTATCCCCCGCGGCATTGAAAACTGGCCGGAGGTCCGTCATCACCTTCGACTCAAAGAGCATATTCTCGTGTGCTCTGGCAAGCCTCTCAGCCTTCCGGGTCACGGCGAAGGGATGGTCGGGTCCGAGCTTCCCCAATACCGAACGCAGAGACTCAGCCGCTTCTTTCCAGAGCTTCAGGTTGTCCTTGCCTTCCTTGTCCGTCGCCTTGTCTTCCAGCTCCCGTGTGGCGGCTTCCAGGAACTGCGGAACGTCGATCCGGATCCGCATCTGCGTCCGGAGGATGTTATGGACTGTGTAGAGAATCCGTGCGGCGTCCGCTTCCGCCATCTTGACCTTCTCGGTCACATGCTCAATCGTCGTGTCCGCACCCGTACCCGGCGTCACCTCCCCGGCAGCGTTGATCACTTCCTCGATCTTGCCCGCGTTCCTGGCAAGAAAGAGCAGATCCCTCAGGATGTCGTCGTCAATCTCAAAGTCGAGCTTAGGAATAGCCATCGGCGGACTCCTGTTACGGGCGGCATGCACCTCCCTGCCGATCTCGGGATTAGGCTAACCGCCACGGGAGCAGCAAGCAAGAGGATTCCGTGGCGAGAACAAGCCACGATCTGAAGTCAATCCCAATGTCCCAGCAACGTAATTGTAGGCCGGATAAAGGTTTAGGGCAAGCGAACGACACTGGAGTTGTCGCAAGCAATCGACTGGCAAGAGGTTACGGGGATCACGGATCCGTCTGTGCGTGCTAGGAGCCGTTCAGCTGCACGGCCTACGACGTCTCCTCCGGCGTAATTCCTCCCCAAACAAGGAGGGGATTGGCCTCAGCCCAGGCTTTTGCAGCCCGTTCGGCCTTTCCACTTTCACGCGAGATCCGCAATCCGGCCAGTTCAGAAGCAGTTCTCGGCTCATAGAGTTCCAGCGCGCCGCAGCAGACTGACCATCTCGGGGCCGGGACCAGTTCGTCACGCCCGAATAAGAGTCCGAATAAGGGGTCCGATAAGGGGGGTCCGATAAGGGGTCAAACCCCGATCGCCTTACGAACCCGAATAAGACCCGAATAAGGGGGCAACTCGAATAAGGGGGCAACTCGAATAAGGGACTCGAATAAGGGGGGACTCGAATAAGGGGTCAAACCCCGATCGCCTTACCCGATCGATCTCTTCTTGCGAAGACGCCTCGGAAAAAGAGGGCCGCTTGACTTTGCCGCACTGCTATTTCGCTTTCAACCCTTTCACGATCCGCTCCATCTCATCTCTGGGAATTCCGGAGAGAACAGCATTCTCAGAGATTGTAGAAGGGATGATCGGTGCGACGAGGACCTTCCCGTCCACCAAGACCGCCATTGGTTTATCGACGTGTTCCTTGGTGAGCTTTTCCATCTTCTTCCGCCCCTGTTTCGTAAACTTCAGCTTCAGCAGCGGCACGGACTTCTCCTGATCGTCGATACTGGCTTCGGCGATATCCTCGTTCCTGACTTCGGCAGTCTTGGGTAAGTAGATCTTCTTGCCCGTTTTCGGCACGATCGCCACTTCCAGGTCCTTCGCCGGCTTCGTTTCGGCTCGTTTGAACTCCAGTCGGACGGCCGGCTTGTCAGCGGGGAAAGCCTGCGTGATATCCGCACTGCAGATGAGGATTGCGGATGCGGTAATGGCATTCACGAGCAGCTTCATGGTCATCTCCTCATGTCTCGATAGATGTTGTCTTCAATCCCGCCCAGTCGCCTGCATCCGTCTTCCCGACGATGTAAATGCTCAGAATTGTGGAACGGTCCGCGACATCTTTGTTTAGCCTCACTTCAAATTAGGCGAATATCCGGCCGCGACCCCTTATCGGGACCCAGGCCGCGTGGAGATCTTCGGGCGTGAGTCCCACGATGTTCTTCAGGACCTGCTCGTCCGCCGCACCAAGCCGGCGTGAATTCACCAATCCCCAGACCGTGATCCGTGTATTGCGAATGCAGGCCTGTCCACCGCACACTCCGGGCGTCTTCCGCACCCAACTCTGCTTCTTGGTTGTGTCCGTTGCCATGATGCACCTCTCCTTGGCCGAGATTATACCAGGGCGGATTCATGCTTCGCCAGCTATTGCCGGATGACGCGCATGGCAAACCGCCGTGATTGCTGATGGCCGGCACCCAGGGCGCCCGACATGGACGGGAATCATCAATCGGTCCGCGACACCCTTTTTAGGCCGCCCCCTCTCGTGAATTTTCAACTGCGCTCATGGACATCCGACCCGAAGCGTCATAATCAGACTTCTGTTTCCTGGTAATGGCATTATCGCCATGCCTCGGCTCTTCGGCAATCGGTGGGAATTCCCTTCCCGACTGTATTCTTATTCCAGCGAGGTTCCACCATGCCGCGACTGACCCCTGGCGAGAAGCAAGAAGTCATCCGCTTCCTCGAAGCCGACAAGCCGCTGCCGGACAGGTATCGCTTTCTGCTCTTCGACGACAAGCGCGAGGTCGAACTGGTCTGGAACGGCAAGACCAGCGAAGTGTGCAATCTCGTGCTGCCGTTCCAGGTGATTGAGCAGGTCGATGAGCCGCGCTCGGAAGCGACGAAAGAAATCCCGACTCTGTTCAACATGGACGTGCGGGGGCGTCAGCTTTCCGGCTGGACCAACAAGCTCATCTGGGGCGAAAACAAGTTCATCCTTTCCAGTTTGAAGAACGGACCGATGCGCGAGGAGATCGAGAAGCAGGGCGGGATCAAGCTCATCTACATCGATCCGCCCTTCGACGTCGGCGCCGACTTCAGCATGGACATCGAGATCGGCGACGAGACCTTCACCAAGAAGGCGAACGTCCTTGAAGAAATCGCCTACCGCGACACATGGGGGAGAGGGGCCGACTCATTCATCAGCATGATCTACGAGCGCCTGATCCTGATGCGCGATCTGTTAGCAGATGGGGGGGGGGATTTTTGTACACTGCGATTGGCGGGTCAACTTCTACATTCGAGCGGTGATGCATGAGATCTTTGGCAATGCCGGATTCAAAACGCAGATTGCCTGGAAACGCACATCATCACACAGCGATTCAAAGTTCTTCCCCTATGTCCATGACACGATTCTCTACTTCAGCGTTGGCGATAACCCTGTATTCAATTCGCAGTACGAGCCGCTCGATCCTGAGTACGTTGCTTCAAAGTACCGCTTTGAAGATCCTGATGGGCGGAGATATCGAAAAGACAATCTCACGGCAGGGGGATTGAGCAGTGGGGGGTATGAATATGAATGGAATGGCGTTCGACGAGTGTGGCGGTGTCCAATTGAGACAATGCAAAAGCACCTGAAAAACGGTCGCATTTGTTACACCAAGAACGGGGTTGCAGAATACAAGCGATACTTGGACGAAAGTGAAGGCACAGCCGTTCCTGATGTTTGGACGGACATTCCTCCAGTGAATCCAATGGCGAGTGAACGCGCCAATTATCCCACCCAGAAGCCCGAAGCGCTCCTCGAACGGATCATATGTGCCTGCTCGAACGAGAACGATATCGTCGCGGATTTCTTCTGCGGATCCGGCACCACTGCGGCGGTCGCCGAAAAGCTGGGCCGCAAGTGGATCGTCAGCGACCTCGGCAAGTTCGCCATCCACACCACGCGCAAACGGCTCATCGGAGTTCAGCGCGAACGAAAGAAACAGGATCTGACTTACCGCGCCTTTGAAATCCTCAACCTCGGCAGGTATGAACGCCAGGCCTTCATCGGCCTCAACCCGAACCTGCGCCAGGAAGAACAGCAGAAGCAACTCGAAGCGAAGGAAGCCGCGTTTCTGGAGTTGATCCTCAAAGCATACAAGGCCGAGAAGACCGACGGGCTGCGCGTCTTCCACGGCAAGAAGGCAGGGCGCATGATCGTGGTTGGCCCGGTCAACCTGCCGGTGACGCGGCTGTTCGTCGAGGAGATCATCCTTGAATGCCGGCAGAAGCGGATTACCAAAGTGGATCTGCTCGGCTTCGAGTTCGAGATGGGCCTGTTCCCCAATGTGCTGGACGAGGCGAAATCAAAGGGCATCGACATTCAGCCGAAGTACATCCCGGCGGAAGTCTTCGACAAACGGGCCGTCGAAAAGGGGCAGGTGGTCTTCCACGACGTGGCGGCCATCGAGGTCAAGCCGCTGGTAAAGGGGAATACGGTGGCGGTGCAGCTTACCGATTTTTCGGTGTTCTACTCGCAAGACAGTGCAGCCAGCACAATCGAAGCGCTCAAGGAGAAGGGAAGCAAGATCATCGTGGAGAAAGGACAGATCGTCAAGATTTCCAAGGACAAAAACGGCATCGTCACGCGGGAGCAACTCACGAAGACCTGGACGGACTGGATCGATTACTGGTCGGTCGATTTCGATTGGGAGAGCAAGAAGGAGATCATTCGCGTTCAGGATCCGGCCACGCAGGAATGGACCGAGCAGTGGACCGGCGATTTCATCTTCGAGAACGAATGGCAGAGCTTCCGCACGCGGCAGGACCGCAGCCTGGAGTTGACGAGCGCGTATCACGAGACGGACAAGAAGCGTCTGAAAATCGCGGTGAAGGTCGTGGACATTTTCGGCAATGACACGATGACCATCGTGGATG
>JBBSDR010000531.1:0-5542 GCA_038240465.1 Gemmatales bacterium | reverse complement strand
TGCCGGGCAGCGAGAACAGGAGGCCGTTCAACAGCTCGATGCGCCGCCGGTTGTTGCCCAGCAACGGAGCCAGCCGGCGTCGGATACCCACGTTGATCCGTGCCTGCGGGTCGTTCGCGTAGACGCGGTACATGTAGTCGCGTTCTTCGTCGGTGACCATCTCAAGGGTCAACTCGTCGTGGTTGCGCAGGAACAGCGCCCACTGGCACCCCTCGGGAAGGGCGGGCGTCTGGTCCATGATGTCGATGATGGGGAAGCGATCCTCCATGTGAATCGACATGAACAGCCGCGGCATCAGCGGAAAGTGAAAGTTCATCTGGCATTCGTCGCCCTGGCCGAAATAGGCGACGGCGTCCTCGGGCCACTGGTTGGCCTCGGCGAGGAACATGCGGTTGCTGTACTTCTTGTCAACGTGGGCGCGCAGGGCCTTGAGGAAGACATGTGTCTCGGGCAGGTTCTCGCAGGTGGTGCCATCGCGTTCAAAGAGGTACGGCACCGCATCGAGACGCATGCCATCGACGCCAAGGTCCAGCCAGAAATCGACGACGGGGAAAATGGCCTTCCACACGTCGGGATTGTCGTAGTTCAGATCGGGCTGATGGTGATAGAAGCGATGCCAGTAGTAGGCCTCGCCCACGTCGTCCCAGGTCCAGTTGGACTGCTCGAAGTCCTGGAAGATGACGCGCACGCCCCGGTACTTGTCCGCCGTATCGCTCCAGACATAGAAGTTCCGTTCGCTCGATCCGGGTTTCGCCCGGCGCGCGCGCTTGAACCACTCGTGCTGATCGGACGTGTGGTTGATGACCAGTTCGGTAATGACACGAATGCCGCGCTTGTGGGCCGCCTCAAGGAAGGTCTTGAGGTCGTCGAGGGTGCCGTAGTCAGGATGAATGCCGCGATAGTCGGCGATGTCGTAGCCGTCGTCCTTGAGAGGCGACGGATAGAACGGCAGCAGCCAGATAGCATTGACGCCAAGGTCTTGCAGGTAGTCGAGCTTCTGGGTCAGCCCGCGAAAGTCGCCCATGCCGTCGCCGACGCTGTCGTGAAAGGCGCGGACGTGCAACTCGTAGATAATCGCGTCCTTGTACCAGAGCGGATTGTTGTCGAGCATGAGAATATCCCTGGCTTTGCCGCTTGCGGCTTGGCGGAGGGGACCGCCAAGCCGCGAGCGGCATCATCGACGAATGTGCAACACATGTGCCGGCATTGTCTGCGGATTGAGTTCGACGTAGTTCTTCGGTCCAAACCAGGAATAGCGCGCGTCCGTCAGCAGATCGTGGACCGCGAACCCCTGATGCCATTCCATGCCGAGCTGATCCATCGCCAGGTCGATGAACCCCCACTGGCGCTTGTGCGGATCGAGATTGACGACGACCAGGATGATATCATCGCACTTCGCCGTCGTCTTGCTGTAGCAGATCAGGTAGTCGTTATCGGTGCGATGAAACACCAGTCGATCGTTCGAGTGCAGCGCGGGGTGGTCGTGGCGAATGCGGTTCACCTTGCTGACGATCGGCTTCAGGCTCTTGGGGCCATCGATGTCCCAGTGCTTGATCTCGTACTTTTCGGCGTTGAGATAATCCTCGCTGCCCGGCTCCTTCGGCATATTGTCGCACGCCTCGAACGCCGGCCCATAGATCCCATACGACGCTCCGAGGGTCGCTGCCAGGACCAGCCGAACGATGAACGCCGGCCGGCCACCGGTCTGAAGATAGGCGTGGAGGATGTCCGGCGTGTTGGGCCAGAGGTTGGGCCGAAAGAACTCGCGCAGTTTCGTCTTCGTCAACTCGGTGAAGTATTCGGTCAGTTCGTGCTTGGTATTGCGCCAGGTGAAGTAAGTGTAGGACTGCGTGTAGCCGAGCTTGGCCAGGCGATAGGTGACCTTCGGCCTGGTGAACGCCTCGGCCAGGAAGAGGACGTCGGGATGCTCGCGGCGAATGCCGTCGATGCACCACTCCCAGAAGCCGAACGCCTTCGTATGGGGATTATCGACGCGGAAGATGCGCACGCCCTGCTCGATCCAGAACTCAAAAACGCTTTTCAACTCGTCCCACAACGCCGCCCAGTCTTCCGACTCGAAGTCGATGGGGTAGATGTCCTGATACTTCTTGGGCGGGTTCTCGGCATAGCGGATGGTGCCGTCAGGCCGATGGCGGAACCACTCGGGATGCTCGCGCACATAGGGATGATCCGGCGAACACTGAAAGGCGATGTCCAGGGCGATCTCGATTCCCTGATCGCGGGCGCGCGCCAGCAGGTCCTGAAAGTCGTCGAGGGTGCCGAGTTGCGGGTGGACGGCCTTGTGTCCGCCCTCGGCGCTGCCGATGCCCCAGGGACTGCCGGCATCGCCGGGAGCGGCCGCCGGGACATTGTTCTTGCCCTTGCGGAACTGCTCGCCGATGGGATGGATGGGCGGCAGATAGAGGACGTCGAAGCCCATCGAGGCCAGGCGCGGCAGCAGGGCGGCGACGTCGCGGAACGTCCCATGTTCGCCTGGCTCTGGAGCGCAGGAGCGTGGAAATAGCTCGTACCAGGTGCTGAATCGCGCTCGTTCGCGATCGACCCACAGAGGTAGTTCGTGGTCGGCGTAACCGGCGTCGCGCAGGTCGGGATGGAGGCTGACCAGCCGGTGAACGTCCTCGTCCATGATGCGGACAAAGCGCTCGGCGGCTGGCGTGCGGCTGGCGAGAAACGAGGCGAACTGCTGCAGTTTGGTGGAGGCGCTGCCGGGCGCGCGGGCCGCGGCCTGAGCGATCAGTTCGGCGCCGACCACGAGTTCGATGTCGATGTCCTGTCCGGCCTTGAAGCGCTTGGCGAGGTCGCGGCGCCAGGTCTTGAAATGATCGATCCAGCCGCGCACGGTGTAGCGATAGCCGCCGATCTCGCCGGGAGTGAAGCTGGCCGTCCAGCGATCGTTGCCCAGCGGCGTCATCGGCACGCTGGTCCAGTCCGTCGCGTCTTCCTTGCGATAGAGCAGGGCAGCGCTGATCTCATCGTGTCCATCGGTGAAGAGGTCCGCCTCGACCTCGACGGATTCGCCGGCCACGCGCTTGATGGCGAAGCGGCCGGCATCAAGTTGCGGTTCGACGTTCTCGACGACGACGCGCGGATGGCTCTTGGCGACGGGCATGGCCGGATATCTCCAATCCACGAAAGAACACCGGGTAATCCGGGGGCGGCCGGGAGGGCGAAGAACATCTGGAACGATCATCTTAGGAGTTAGACCAGCGGCGAGGTACTGCTTGTGCAGGCGCCGCCGTTGACACTGACGAAAAAGGTGCGAGTGGCCGCGTCTTCCGCTCACACAAGCGGCCCTTGGCCCGGATGACGTCCTCTTCTGACAGATGTTCTTTTGCCCGTTTTCCGCGCGGCGCCTCAAGTGGGACTTCCATTGGTTAGCCGCGACGCGAGTCTTCGAGCGGAGCGCGTCCAGCGTTATCTCGCCACGCGCTCCGCTCCGAGGACTTCGCATCGCGGCTAACCGGGAGCAGGTGGCGCGATATCGCCGGACGCGCTCCGCTCGAAGACTCGCGTCGCGGCTAACCGGGAGCGTGTGACGCGATATCGCCGGACGCGCTCCGCTCGAAGACTCGCGTCGCGGCTAACCGGATCAAAACCCCGAACGCAGCTCGCGCTGCCAGCGGCGCAGCAGGATCATCGCCTCTTCCGGCGTCAGGGCGTCCAGTTTCGCATCGCGAATGTCCACGAGGACAGGGTCCTCGGTGTGGGCGAACAGGCTCGACTCGACCAGCCGCGGCTTCTTCGGGCCCTTCGCCGCCGGCACTTCCGCCGCGCTGACGTGCCGCTGCTCCAGTTCCGCCAGCACCTCACGCGCCAGGGTCAACACCTCCACCGGAATCCCCGCGAGCTGGGCGACGTGAATGCCATAGCTCTTGTCGGCGCTGCCCGGCGCGATCCGATGCAAGAAGACGATACCGTCCGGCCCTTCGTGAACGATTGCGTTGTAATTGCGCAACCCCTTGAGCTTCTCGGCCAGTTCCGCCAGTTCGTGATAGTGGGTCGCGAACAGGGCGCGACAGCCGATGCGATCGTGCAGATACTCCGTGATGGCCCACGCCAGCGAGACACCGTCATAGGTGCTGGTCCCCCGGCCAATCTCGTCGAGAATCACCAGGCTGCGAGGGGTTGCGTTGTTGAGGATGTTCGCCGTCTCCGTCATCTCGACCATGAAAGTGCTTTGCGAACGCCGCAGGTCATCGCTCGCCCCGACGCGCGTGAAGATGCGATCCACCAGCCCAATCGTCGCCTCCTTCGCCGGGACGAAACTTCCCGCCTGCGCCAGCAGCGCGATCAGTGCGACCTGCCGCAAAAAGGACGATTTGCCGCTCATGTTCGGCCCGGTGATGAGCCAGAAGGTGCCGTCGCCGGCACCCATTGTCACATGGTTCGGCACGAACGTCCCCGGCGGCAGGATCTGATCGAGGACCGGATGCTGGCCCTCGACGACGTGCAAGACCGGCTCATCGACCATCTTCGGCCGATGATAGCCGCGCGACACCGCCAACTCGGCCAGGCTCGCCAGGACATCGAGGATCGCCAGCACCTCCGCCGTCGTCAGCAAGCGCGGCGACTGGCTGGCCACCCGGTCGCGCAGGGCGACGAACAGTTCGTACTCGCGCGCATAAATTTTCTCCTGGGAGGTCAGCACCTTATCGGCGAACTCCTTCAATTCCGGCGTATCATAGCGCTCGGCATTCTTGAGAGTGCCGACGCGATTGTAGTTCGGCGGCACCTTCGCCTTGTGCGTGTTGGTCACCTCGATGTAGTAGCCGTGAACCTGGTTGTAGCCGACCTTCAGACTCGTGATGCCGGTGCGGCGTATCTCCTCGGCCTGGAAACGCGTCATCCAGTCCTTGCCCTCGGTGCGGATGCGATGCAGCTCGTCGAGGTCCCTGTCGTAGCCACGGCGGATGACTTCGCCTTCCTTGGCGTTGATCGGCGGGTCATCGACGAGAGCGGCATCGAGCGCGTCGCGCAGGTCGGGACACAGTTCGAGCCGGCCTTCCAGTTCGCGGAGCAGGTTCGCCGTCCGCGCCGTGACGCGAGCCTTGAGGCGCGGCAACTGGCGCAACCCTCGCGCGACAGCCCCAAGATCGCGCGGCGAGGCTCGGCCCGTGCTAACGCGCGCCGCCAGGCGCTGCAAGTCCGGCATTTCTCCGAGCAACTCACGCAACTCACGCCGCAAGCCTGGTTCAGCCGCCAGTTCGCCGACGGCATCGTGACGGCCCTCAATGGCGAGACGGTCCAGCAGCGGACTCGTGAGCCATTCGGACAGCAGCCGCGCTCCCATCGACGTGACGGTCCGGTCGATCGTCGCCAGCAGCGAGCCATCCCGGCCGCCGTCGCGCAGGGTTCGCGTCAGTTCGAGACTGCGGCGCGTCACCTCATCGAGATAGAGGAACCGCTCCGGGCGATGCGGACGCAGCCGGGTCAGATGGGCCAGGTTGGTCTTGAGCGTCTCTTGCAAGTAGAGCAGCAGCGCTCCGGCGGCGACAAGGCAGGGCTGCTCGTCATCGAAGCC
>JBBSDR010000530.1:0-5543 GCA_038240465.1 Gemmatales bacterium | reverse complement strand
CGGCGGCATCATCCCCTTTGGCTCGATCGCCGTCGGCGTCTATGAGGACATGAGTGCGGCCCCGGCCGCGATCGCAACCCCGGGAGCGACTCTTGCCCTGCCGGCTCAGGCTCAGATGCTCGTCGAGATGGAAAAAGTCGCCCAGGATCCCAAGGGATACCGCCAGCAAGTTGAGACGATGCTCGCCGAGATGGCGGCCGGCCAGTCTCTGGAGGTCATCCGCGCCGCCCGAACTTACCTGCAGATGGTCCCTGGACGCATCCAGACGTCGCTGCGTCGTCCGGACGATCCGACCGGCAAGACTGTCCCACCAGGCTTGACGCTTCGCAAGGCCGCCGACCTGAAGCAATTCCTGCCCGACCACATGCCGCGCTTCAAACAGGGCGACGCACCCCTGGCCGGCACCGACCTGACGGTCCTGGAGTTGCTCGGCGTCGGTGGGTTCGGCGAGGTCTGGAAAGCGGTCCATCGCAGCCGCCCGCATGCCCCGCCGGTGGCGCTGAAGTTCTGCACCGACGAGTCCGCCGCCCGCACACTCCGCAAGGAGGTCGAACTGTTGGATCGGCTTACAACCGCTCAGGGGCGCCACCCCGGCATCGTCGAGTTGAAATACGCTCACCTGGAAGGCGACACACCCTGCCTGGAATACGAGTTCATCGAGGGCGGCGACCTGGGTGGATTGATCGACGACATGCACAAGGCGAAAAAGGCCAATCCGCTCCAGATGACGATTCTCCTGCATTGCCTCGCCCAGGCCGTCGGCCATGCTCATCGTCTCACGCCGCCTGTGGTCCATCGCGACCTGAAACCCGCGAATGTACTCACCACTCGGATCGAGGGCAAGGTCGTCATCAAGGTGGCGGACTTCGGCATCGGCGGGCTGGCCTCCACCCAGGCCCTCTCGGAGTGGTCGCGCGACACTCAGGGGGCCGCGGCGGTTGTCACGCAATCCGCCGGCACCTGCACGCCGCTCTATGCCTCGCCCCAGCAGCGCCGCTTCGGGCCGCCCGATCCCCGCGACGACGTCTATGCCCTTGGTGTCATCTGGTTCCAGTTGCTCAGCGGCGACGTGACCAAAGAGCCGCCTCGGGGACGCAGTTGGCAGCGCAAATTCATCGAGCAGGGGGCGACGGTGGAGATGCTCGCCTTGCTCGAGCGCTGCCTGGAGGACGATCCGGGGGACCGTCCCGCCGACGCGAAAGTCCTGGCGCAAGAGTTGGCGCAAATTCTCAAGACAGCGACGGGCGCCCCGGAGGCCGCACTGGCAGTAGTGCCGCTCGTCGCGATACCGGTTGACAGCGCCCCACCTCCGCCGCCCGCACAGGAACAGTGGTTCTACACGCACGAGGGCAAACAACTCGGTCCTGTCGCGCTCGCGGATTTGAAGAACCTGACGACGTCAGGTCAGGTGCTGGCCACCGACCTGGTCTGGACCGCGAAACTGGGCAACTGGGCCGTCGCGAACAGCATCAAGGGACTGTGTCCGGAACTGCCCCCCGCTCCGCCTCCGCCCCCCATTCACTGCATCGCTCTCACTCTGATCATCCCGCCTTCCGGAGATGCCGTCCGTGACACCACCCAAAAGCTTGCTCAGGGCTACCTCAAAATCGCGTCCTATGGGCTGCTCGGGGGCAAGATCCTGGGAACAGACATCTTCAAGGTCTATCTCGACGAACTGTTCCTGGGGGAAGGCCCTTACAAGGAGGGCTTCCAGTTGCAGCACGAGGGCAAGCCCGCCGCCCACAAACTCGAGATCGTCCACTGGCGCGGCAACAAGGAGATCGATCGAAGATCGTTCGATCTGAAGTGCGATAAGGTGGGGGAGTACACCGTCCGTTTCATCTACGTCAAGGGCCTGATGGGCGGGATGAAGGGCAGCACAATCGAGTATCTGAAAAAGCCCACGTGAGCAATCCGGGCCGATGGATCGAGAAACTGCCCGGCAAGGTGCTACACTTGTGTGAGGTCTCTCATCACATCGGGCGGGGTGGATCGATGAGTACCAGTATCACGACGACCGAAAATTTCCGCGCCGTGAAGTCCGAAGAGCCAGTGACACAAGATCGCCCCACCCTCGCGGCCTCGCCCCTCGAGACCAGCATCCCCGAGAGCCTGACGCTGCCAGGATATGAGGTCCTCGACTGTCTCGGGCAGGGCGGCATGGGCGTCGTCTACAAGGCGCGACATCTGGTCCTCAATCGACTCGTCGCCATCAAGGTGCTTTTGGCCGGCACGCATGCCACTTCATTCGCGCGAAAGCGCTTCCGCGCCGAGGCCGAGGCGCTGGCCTGCCTCAATCATCCGCATTTCGTTCAGATTCATGAGGTCGGCGAGCACAAGGGCCAGCCCTTTTTCGTCATGGAATACATGGTCGGCGGCAGCCTGGCCGAGTACGCCGGCGCCGCGCTGCTGCCGACCACTCGTTCCGCGCAGCTGTTGCGCGACCTGGCCGGGGCCGTTCACTACGCCCATCAGCGCGGCATCGTTCATCGCGATGTCAAGCCCGGCAACGTCCTGCTGACCGAAGACGCTGTCGCGAAGATCTGTGACTTCGGCGTGGCCCGGCAACTGCATGCCAGGCAAAGAAAAGGGGGCAAACCCCGATCCAAATCTAGAGTGAGTTTGGATCGGGGTTCGACCCCTTTTCTTTGTGAACAAAAAGCCGATTGGATACGCCGGAAAGGCGAGTCGCCCCGAATCGAACGCCAAGAGTCCGCCCCCTTCATCTTGAAGCATCAAGCGGAAGTAGTCGATGGTCCCTTGTTCGGTCAGTTGGCCCGCGTTGTGGGCGTAGCTCTCTGTGGTGAAAGCATCCAAGTTGATCTGCGCAAGCCTTTGGCGAAACCGGCCCCGTCTGCTGCAACGGCTGGTTCGGCCTGGAAACCTTGAATGTCCCCGAGGCTTCCCCCGAGGCTTCCTACTCGACAACGGCGTGTGTACGCTTAGCGGCATGGTCGCAATTGAAACGGTCAGCAACTCGTTGAATGCGCAGCAATGCCTCTGCGACGCGTCTGACATTGGCTTGGTCTCCGTAGACAATTGCTTTTTCAAATTCTCCCTTGTCGTTGTGACTTGCTACAAGCGCGTAAAGGGGTTTCCTGTCCTTTGTCAGGAACACGAGGCTGTTGCGCGCAAGCCCATGGTCCTCCGCCGCGATCTTCGGCCGATCCACCAGCCACACGATTACGCCGCGCTTCGTGTGTGTCTGAAACACACCGCTGCCTTCTTCCCGTTCACATTCTTCCTCGAGAATGAACACGCGATGAATCTGTACCTGCCTCTGCGTGGCAATCGCATGAAGGGACAGATAATATTCCTTCCACGAATCGTCTTTCCACTCCGTCTGCATTTCTCCGAAACTGGTTGCAAGAATCACTTCGACCTCTTTGTGGGAATACAGTTTCTTGAGTAACTCAATGACTTCGATCCGGCCGCTGACTTCGATACGGCCGCTCAGCATGCCCGCCATGACGGCGATGAAGTCATTGAGCCTGTCGATGGCGACCTCGCGGAAAACCGGACAGGCCTGACCAATCAGGCGATTGAAATTCGTAAGTACGTTTACGCCATTGGCCGGATCAGGAAGATCTGCATTGGCCTTTTGCGATGGCTCAGACGGCCTCGCATCCGCCGCTTGCTCACGCGGACCCTCGTCGGTTATGACGAACTCAGCGTATGAGATGTTAAGGACGTTGCAGATTTTATTCGCACTTTTACTGTTGCAGGCACCGTTCACCGCCCTTGAAACAGTTTTCGGAGTCAGTCTGGCCTTCTTGGCGAATTGCGCGAGGGTAATCCCTTTTTTGCTCGCAAATTCTACGATTTTTTGGCCTCTCACGGTTACGCTGTCCATGATTTTGCCCCGGTTGGGTTTAGATCGACCAGCGTTCTCAGTTTACCGCCAATCTACAGATGGTTTACAGGAAAATGACGGTGAATTTACATCACAAGTCATTGGTACAATTTGACTTATGACAATAATCTGTCATAATGAAGGGTAGATGGCCCGGCGGCGGCTAATGGGTGCCGCCGGGTCGGGGCAAACGAATCCAGCAGAAGATTCACCGACTCGTCTGCGACACGGTATCTTCAGCGTTGTTGATCTAATTTTCAAGCCCCAACGCTGATTCGGTCGATGGATCATCCGCCTCGCCCAAAAGGAAAGTCATCATGACTCACATCCTCAAGACTGGCGATCCCCCGGCCATCGCCACCAATCGTCGCGAGTTCCTCGCGACTGCCGGCCGGCTGGCGGCCGCTCCGCTTGTCGCGGCGGCCGGCGGCGTTGCCATGTTCCCCGAGAAAGCGCAGGCGGCCGGGCCTTCCCTTGCTGCTGCCTGGAACTACTACTTTCGCTACCGCAAGTGCGTCTGCGGCTACCAATACCCAGCAGGCGACTGCGCTCACAGCCTGTCGAACGCCTTGGCCGTGGGCGGCGGTTACGCCGGAGTGTTGACGGCGGGTTACACGGACGCCAACTGCAGGGCGACGCCCCGGCGGCCGATTCGCGCGCGGGACGTTCGGGGGTGGTTTGCGTCGATGCAGCCGAACCCCCTCAGGAACGTGTGCCCCGCCGTCGGAACTGGTATCTACTGCGTCTATGAGGAGTCCGCAGCCGGTGCCGGGCACGTGTGCATGTTCAACACCGCCCGCGGCATCTACACATGGGCGGGCACCGGATACTGGCCGTTGTGGCCGGTGCAAGAATTTTACAGGTTCTGAGGTCATCGCGTCTTACGATCCCTGGAGAGGACTTCCAGGGGTCGTTTCTTTTTTGCTATCCTGTCAGCGACCAGGCCAAGCCGAGCGACCGAGCTGAGTTGCAGGCCGCGCTGCTTGCGCAGAACCCCTCGCGGTGACCGAATGCGCGGCCTGTCAACTCCAGCGAATGGTTCGGGCCGTCCTTCAGTGCCAGCAGTCTCGGCTCAGCCGTTCCTTGTCGGCGAATGGCGGCGGGGATAGGCCGCCCTCACTCTGTCGCTCCTTGGATCGGGGGAGCGACGGTCCCGCTTCCGGCTTCCACCGACACCGCTTGGCGTCTGGGTTGCCGACGACGCGACACACCGAATGGGTACGTCTGGTGTGAAACGCCGCAGACCGGCTGCTGCACAGAGGCCGCAACATGGCGGCTTGCCAGTGCTAGTCATGCTATCGTAAACACCGTCACAGCAAGTAGTTGCGACGACGACTACGGCCAGAACATTAGATTAGTTTGCGCTTGCGCGAATCTATTGAGACCACCTCGATTGCACTATGAACTCGCTCTGTTGCGCTATAAAGGCGGCTCTGTTGCGCTATGAAGGCGGCTCCGTTATGCTATTGTCATCTCTCCGTTGAGCTATTGCGGATATTATCCCGCTCGCGCTCCTCCCGCAACTTTTTTCTTGTTTTTTCTTGATTTGCACGACCATCAGTGTACATTCATGCACACTCGTCTCCCTCTTCAAAGGAGGATTCTCTCATGGCGAACCCCGCGCATCCCTCTTCGCCCCGGCTGCTCGACCGCCTCGCCGACGCTCTCCACATGCGCCACTACGCTCCGG
>JBBSDR010000529.1:0-5552 GCA_038240465.1 Gemmatales bacterium | reverse complement strand
GGCTGCTGAACGACGCCAGGGCGCACCGTTTCACCGCGAACTTCGCCGGCCAGTGGCTGGACCTGCGGAACATCAACGCCACCTCGCCGGACCCGCAAATCCATGGCGAATTCGATGACTTCCTGTTCTGGTCGATGCCGCGCGAGACCGAGCTATTCTTCGAGGAAATCCTGCGAGCGGATCGCAGCTTGACAGAGTTCGTCCACTCGGACTGGACGGTCCTCAATCAACGGCTTGCCCAGCACTACGGGATTCGCGATGTCTTCGGCGGCGAACTGCGCAAGGTGAAGCTGGCAGCGGACAGCCATCGCGGCGGCGTTCTGACGCATGCCAGTATCATGAAGGTGACGGCGGACGGGACGCGGACGTCGCCGGTGCTGCGGGGCAAGTGGGTGCTGGAGCGAATCCTGGGCCAGCCGCCGTCGCCGCCACCGCCCGACATTCCGGCCATCGAGCCTGACATCCGCGGCGCCACGACGATTCGCCAGCAACTCGACAAGCACCGCAACACGGCAGCCTGTGCGTCGTGTCACCGGCACATCGATCCGCCCGGCTTCGCGCTGGAGAACTTCGACGCCATCGGCGGCTGGCGCGACTTCTACCGGGCCACGAGGGCCAATCGCGGCGGACAGGTGGACCTGGCCAACTATCCGGGGCGAAAAGTCTTCCGCGGGCCGGACGTCGAAAAAGGCGGCGAGACTCCCGACGGCAAGGCGTTCCGCGACATCGACGAATACAAGAAGTTACTGCTCGCGGACAAAGACCAACTGGCGCGAAACCTGGTACGGAAGCTGATCGTTTATTCCACGGGAGCGGACATCCAGTTTGCCGACCGCGAGGTAGTGGAACAACTTGTGGCGGGGTCCCGCGAGAAGAAATACGGCTTTCGGTCGCTCGTGCATGACGTCGTGCAGAGCCGGGCGTTTCTGAACAAGTAGCAGAAGCCCACCCATTGCAATGGGCGGGCTTGACGAAGATAACCCGAGGATTTGCAACATGCCGCTCCCTTTGAACCGGCGAACGTTCCTGCGAGCCAGCGGCGTTTGCATCGGCCTGCCCCTGCTCGACGCCATGTGTTCTATCGGCCTGCGGGCCGACCAGAAGGCTGCGGCCATGCGACCGAAACGCATGCTCCTTATCAGCAGGCCACTCGGGCTGCACGCCCCCTACTTCTTCCCGGAAAAGCCCGGCAAGGACTACACACCCACTCGATACCTGAAGCCGCTTGCGGGCCATCGTCAGGACTTCACGGTATTCTCGGGCCTTTCGCATCGAGGCTATCCTGGTGGACACCACACTGAGGTTGCCCTGCTGACGGGCGTGGCCCCCGAAGGCGTCCGCTTCGGCGACATACGCAACACCATTTCGCTCGATCAGGAAGTCGCGTCTCGGCTGGGCGGCGAAACCCGCTTCCCCTCTCTGTCGCTGGGCGGCGGCGTGCTGTCGTGGAATCGCAAGGGCGTCAAGGTGCCGTCGGAAGATCGCGCCACGCGCGTCTTCAAGGACCTGTTTATCGACGGCACTCCGCAGGAGGTGGCTCGCGCCGTCCAGCAGATCCAGACCGGGCAGAGCATCCTCGACGGCGTCCGCGAGCAGGCGAAGTCGCTCGCCAGTTCTGTCAGCGCATCGGACCGCCAACGGCTGGACCTGCTGCTGACCTCGATCCGCGAGGCCGAGCAGCGACTGCAACAGGACCAGGCATGGGTCAAGAAGCCGAAACCGAAGGTGAAGGCCAGACCGCCCGCCGAGGATTATTTCAGCGACCTGCGCATGCTGGATCGCGAACGGCAATGGTTCGACCTGGTGCATCTGGCCCTGCAGACCGACTCGACGCGGGTCATCGCCCTGTGGATCTGGTCGCACAACCGCGTCGAAATCGAAGGGGTGGCCATTGGGCATCACGACGCGACGCACCACGGCCAGGATGAGGCCAAGATCAAGCAACTGGCATTGATCGAGGAGGCCGAGATGCGGCTCTTCGCCGAGTTCCTCGGCAAAATGAAGAACACCGACGAGGGCGGCGTTTCGCTGCTCGCGCAGACGGTCGTGTTCTACGGCAGCAACATGGGCAACGCCTCGGCCCACACCTGCGACAACTTGCCCATCCTGCTTGCCGGCGGCGGTTTCAAGCACGCGGGACACGTCGAATTCGACAAGAAGGACAACAAACCGCTGTCGAACCTCTTCGTCCGCATGCTGCACCAGATGGGAATCGAGAGGGACCGTTTCGGCAGCAGCACGGGGACGCTCAGCGAGGTTGGATAAGCAATGTCCCGTCGGGCGCAGTGCGATTCCCAGAAGCGGCGAGGAGAGAAACATCGACTCATTCTCGCAACAGACGCCGCCACGGCCACAGGCGAATCATCCCCTGGTCGTCTCCGACCGCAAGGGTCTTCCCTCCGCGGCTGAATGCCAGCCGGCCCACGCGGAAGCCCAGGGTCTGCACCGTCAGCACTCTCTGTCCGGACGCGACTTCCCAGAAGGTAACCTGACCCGCCTTGTCACCGGCGACCAGCGTCCTGCCGTCTGGGGAGAATGCCAGCGAACTGACGTCTGCTCCGGATTGTGCAAGCGTCCGGACCCAGCCCATAACACAGAGGGCATGCCGCCTTCTTCCGCGAGAGTCAGCGCCAGGCTTCCCTCGGCAGCGGCGACAAGCAAGGCGAGGGCGCGGTAGAGATTGCTCTTGCCGCAGCCATTGGAACCGACCAGGACGTTGATGGAACCCAGGGGCAGAGTGAGGTCGCGAATGGAGCGATAATTGGCGATGCGGATCTCGTGAATGGCCACCGTGCCGCTCCTCAAAGGGGAGGTGGAACTGCCTTCGATGCGCGGCAATGCTACTTCAGGGGCAACGGTGGAGGAAGCTCAATTGTGCAAATGCGTCTGCCCGAGGACCTGGCCGCGAATGTCAAAATCAACCTGTTCGCACCATCGCCCCAGCAGTCGCTCGAACACCGGACCGGGATACGATAGCTCCTTGCCCTGGATCGACCTCACCGGCGCAATGCAGTACGCCGTGTTCGCCAGCATCGCCTCATCGGCCGCGACGCAATCCGCGAGCGACAGGTCCACCTCGTCGAAGGGAACCTTCAACTCGCCGCACAGTTCCTGCGCCACTCTCAGACTGACGCCGTTGAGGACACGGCCGCGCCAGGGAGTTTGCACCCGGCCATCCTTGACAATCAGCAGATTCGCCGCCGCTGTCTCGGTGACGAAGCCGTCGGGATCGATCAGCAGAGCGGTCGCCGCCGGATCGATGTCGTGGACCTCTTGCTCAGCGATCCACCAGAAAAGACGCGAACGATGCTTGATGCGCGGATCGACACACGGCGCCGGGACGTGCCGCACCTGGGGGACGATCAGCCGCGCTCCCTCCTCGAAGAGCCGGCGATAACGCGCCAGCGGCAGCGGAAACGTGTGCATGCCCAGCGTCGGCGGTCCCTGGCCTGTCTCGCCGAGATAGTAGCCGATCGGTCCCGGCGTCGCGAACATCACCAGGGCGAGATCGTCGTTATCGCCGATCAGGTTCGCGTTGTGTGCGACGAGCTGCTCCGCGATGGCAGTCAACCGCTCGTCGCTGACTTCGAGTGGAACGCGAGCGCGGCGGCAACTGTCGCGAAAACGCTCAAGGTGATCGGCCAGGCGGAAGAGACGATGGCGCACGGTGCGGCACAGGTCCGTCACTGTCGCGCCCCAGACGAAGCCGGCGTCGTGCAGCGGCAGATGCGCCTCGTTCTGCGGCAGAAAGCGGCCAGTCAGATATGCGAGCGGAATGGACATGGAGCCTCGCGAGAAGAAGTGACGTTCACGTTTCGCGAAACGTAAACTCTCGGGGCGGCCGGCCGATTGCCGCCAGGCTCGCCAGCAACGCGCCCGTGGCGACGTCGATCAGATGATGCTGCGAGATACATAGCGTCGATACCCAGACCACCACCGCTCCCAGCAACGCGGCAGCCCACCAGCGCGGATGATCGTACGCCAGCGCCCACGCCAGCAGACAACTCAGACTGACGTGCAGACTCGGAGCGGCGTTCGCCGGCGGATCGTCAATCTCGATCATCCAGCGATAGAGCCTCGACGTCAGATCGTCGCCCAGGTTCCCTTCGCTGTCCACATGGCGCTGAATCTGCGTCGGCACGATGAAGAAAATCACCAGCGACACACCGACGACAATCAGCGCCCGATGCAGATACCACACGAACGCCGGCCGGCTCAGCACCATCACGAGCAGCGGTCCAAGAATGTAAGGCAACAGGTAAACCCAGATCCACCAGGGCGAAAAGGGAAACACCGTATCCCACTCCGTCCAGGTCCTGAGCGATGCTCCCGCCGCCCCGCGCAGTTTCAAGACGGTCATGTAGAACCCCAGCGCCATTCCGAAGAAGACGCCGAGAAAGACAAAATGCGTCCTGCCTCTGCCGAGTCCTGGCGCATGGTCGAACGCGGCCAGCATCCGGGCGACAAGAGACCGATCGGGAGGGGTCGAGGGAGTCATGAGGAAGGCCATCGTTCAGGTGGCGTACAGCCAGCGCAGCCGCCGCAGCAGCAGCACCGGCACCAGAAGAAGCAAGAGCGCCAGTCCAAGTGTCCCGGCCAGGGCGGTGGCCAGGATGGCGTCGAGCAGGATCAATCCCAGCAGACAGCGCTTGACGGCGTGTTGCACGTTGGCTGGCGTCGGCGCGGCGATGGCCTTGCTGACCGGCAGCCCAAGGAGGAAGCCGAACACAACGAGCAAGTAGGGAAACAGCGGCGAGGCGGCGGACTGCTCGGTCTGCACCGGCAACGGCAGCGCCAGCACCAGACTGCCGAGCAGCACGCACGCCGCTCCTTGCAGGGCCGACTGGGCGCTCATTCGCGCCTCGGTCCGCGCCAGCCAGGTGACGCCGACGATGTACAGGCCGACGACCCCCGCAAGATGGACGCCCCAAGGCGTCGGGATCGTTCCCGCGATCGACAGCCCCAGCAGGACGTTGAGAAAGCGACACGCTCCCATCCCCAGCGGCCCAGCCCAGAATCGCTTCAGCCAGCGGTCGTAGAGCAGAATGGCGGCGACGAGGATCAGCGCGATCGTGAAGGCGGCACTCCCGGCCAGGTAAGCACAACCAACGCCGGCAAGAAGCAGTCCGCTTCCCAGCCGCACGGCCTCGCCGGGACGGACCCGTCCGGAAGGCAGCGGCCGTCCGGGACGCTCGCGCCGATCCTGCTCCTGGTCGAAGTAGTCGTTCCAGACCATGCCCGCCGAGTAAAGACAGGCGGAGGCGAACAGCACCAGCGCCAGACGATCGAAGGGGAAGCCATCAACGATGTCGCCGGAGGCGGGCTGCACCGCCAGCGCCAGCGCGGCCAGGAAGATGTCGGCCAGCGCCGTCGGCAAGTTCGGCAGACGGATCAGTTGGGCGTAAGTGCGCAGGCGGTTCATGGTTACTCAGCGGGTGAGCGGGGGGGTGGGGTGCCCCCCGCCGGCCGCAGCCGGGTGGCACCCCCCCCCCCCCCCCCCGTGGGTTTGTGCAAGAAAGGTTTCAGCAGAGCCCCGCGCCGCGCTGCGTTCC
>JBBSDR010000528.1:0-5556 GCA_038240465.1 Gemmatales bacterium | reverse complement strand
GCGAGGGAAGATTTTCGCCCCCCTCTCTGGTTGCCAAACAGCGCTCCGCCCGGACAAGCCGGGCGGCGGCGAGGAGGGAGAAGGAACTCCGCCCTCTGGTTGCCAAACAGCGCTCCGCCCGGACAAGCCGGGCGGCGGCGAAGAGCGCGGAGGCTCTCTCTGGTTGTCAAACAGCGCTCCGCCCGGACAAGCCGGGCGGCGGCGAAGGTGATGCGTGTTCTCGCTGGCGTACTCCTGGATTGTATCCTCGGAGGCGCGCCAGGAGAATCCAATCCTCCTGGCCGCTGTGGTTGAACATGGCGGCGGCGCGAAAATTCTGCTTCGCTCGGACTCGCCATGCGGTAAACTGAAACTACCTCCCCGATCCTCAAAGCCAGGGAATTGTCATGTCGATTCGCGTGACCTGCCCGGATTGCAAGAATGTGCTGACCGTGGCCGACGGTTTCCGCGGCATGCAGATTCAGTGTCAGCACTGCGCCGAGATGGTGCAGGTCGGCGAAAAGGTAGAAGAACCAGTCCCGACGCTCAAACACGACACGCCTCCCGCGCCGAAGCCGGCGCCGCGCCCCGTCCAGGCTGCACGTCCTCCGCGGAAGCCCGCCCCGAAGCCGCAACCGGCCGCCCCGCAACAGCCGCAGCGCCCTGCGCGGCCCGCGCGCGCCAAAGAAGACGTCGGGCTCCGGCCTGTCGAGAACGACCTCGCATTTGACGACATGGCCTCTTCGCGTCCGCGCCGCCGGTCCTCGTCGGCAGGCACATGGATAATGGGCATCTTCGGCGTTCTCCTCCTCGGCGGCGCCGGTGTCGGCGTCGCTGTCATGATGAAACAGGAGAAGAAGCCCGAAGAAAAGGTTGCTCAGAACGACAAGACACCCGATGACACAAAGCCCGACGACAAGAAAGCCGAAATCAAGAAGCCGGACGAGAAGCCGAAGCCCGATGACAAGTCGAAGCCCGACGATAAATCGCAGCCCGAAATCAAGAAGCCCGACGACAAGACCAAGAAGCCCGATGACAAGAAACCCGACGACAAGAAGCCCGAGAAGCCGGCCGATCCCGTCAAGCCAATCGATCCCGTCAAGCCGATCGATCCGCCGCAGCCGGACAGGGCGACTGTCGTCACGTTGCCGGGGACGGTCCGGAACGTCGCCGTTGGCGGCGGCGGCCGATACCTGTTCCTACATCTGCCCGCCAAGCGGCTCATGGCCGTCTTCGATGCGACTGAGGGCAAGATCATCAAGGAGGCCCCGCTCACCTCGGACAACTTCTACATCACCGCCGGGATCGACAAACTCGTCACCGTCCTGCCCGACGAAAACCTCGTCCAGCGCTGGGACCTGAAGACGTTTGCCCTCGAAGATTCAGCGCCGCTGCCGACATTGAAGGCCGGTCAGAAGGTGCGGGTCGTGTCGATGGGGCCAGCGTCCGAGGGGCCGATCCTGCTCGTCGCCAGCGACGGGAAACAGGGCGAACTGCTCTTCCTCGATCTGAAGACGCTCAAGCCGCTGAACATCGACACGTCCAGAGTGAAGGGCGTCACGCTCAACGAGAACGTCCAGGTGCGAGCCTCGCTGGAGGGCCGTCGCTTCGGCGCCTGGAACCCGTCGGCGACTCCCTCGGGGATTCAACTCTGGTCCCTCGGCGCCGGCGGACTGACGGACATTTACGAGAACAAGTCGGCCGGGCCAGTCATCCCCAGCTCTACCGGGCGCTACCTCTGCACGTCCGACGGCCTCTACGACGATCGGGTCAAGTTTGCCCTGAAACCCGACGGCCAGGCCGCACCGGGGACAACGGTCGTGAACATCCCGGCTCTCGATGCCCCCCTCTATCTCAGCCTGCAATATCCCCCCGGTCCGAAATCGAGGATCGCCGTTTCCATGCACTTCGATGGCAATGCCCCCGCGCTCGGGACCGTGCCGCCGCTCGACGGTCTGCCGGCGCTCGAACCCAACGCCCGCCCAGACGCCCTGCCTCTGGACAAGCGCATTCACTTCCTGGCCGAGGCGAAATGGCTGGTGGTCATCCCCGAACCGGCCAATCGTCTGCTGCTCCATCGCTTCGATCCCTATGAGGCGCTGAACAAGGCCAACAACGTCACCTACATGTTCGTGAATCCCAGCCCGATTCGATCGGTGGAGAAGGGCGGACTGTTCGCCTACCAGACCAATGCGAAATCGCACAAGGGCGGCTTCAAATACAAGTTGCTCATGGGACCGCAAGGGATGAGCATCGATGCCCAGGGACTGGTGACGTGGAAAGTGCCGGCGAACTTCAACCAGACCTCGGCCCTGGTGAAGCTGTCGGTCAGCGACGCCGCCGGCCAGGAATCCAGCCCGTCCTTCTATGTGAACATCGTCAGTCCGGCCCCCGTAATGCCTCCGGTCAAGCCCGATCCGGATGCCCTGGCCGTGACGTCGAAGGCGCCGCCGCTCGCTGCCCGGCGTGGGACTTACGCCTATCAACTGGTTGTGAAGTCCAAGAAGGGCGGCCTGAAGTTCAATCTGGAGAAAGCACCGAAGGGAATGACCGTGTCGCCGGAGGGCAAGATCACCTGGGTCGTGCCGGTGAACCAGCCAGGAGGCAACCTTGAAGTGGCCGTCAGCATCAGGGACGCCGGCGATCAGGTAAACCTCTATTCGTTCACCTTTGCGGTCCGTTGAGTTGAGCCAGGTCCCCGCGCCCCGGGGGAGTCCTCGGAACCCGGGGCGCGGGGCTAACGGAGAAGAATGGCTGGTCCGCGCCGGATTTTGGTTGCTCTTCCCCAGGTCTTGTCGTATCTAATAGTAATCGGGATCGTTCCGATTTTGCTCCTGCTGCGCCCCAGTTATCGTTATTCATTTTCCAGGAGCAAGCAGAACATACTATCCTCCCCGGACAGTCGTATGGGGGCGGATTGAAAACCGGAGTGGAACAACCATGAAAAACCGGCCTTCCTCAACGCGAAATGCGTTCACGCTGATTGAGTTGCTGGTGGTGATTGCGATCATCGCCATCCTCGTCGGCATGCTGCTCCCAGCCGTCCAGGCGGTGCGCGAGTCGGCCCAGAAGGCCGCGTGCCAGAACAACCTGCATCAACTCGGCACCGCAGTCCACAAATATCACACCGACTTCGAGGTCATGCCGCCTTACTTCGGCATCGCCTCGCCCCAGGGGATCTATCCCTGGGTCAACCGCACGATGCCCTACGGAAGCTGGATGGTGCATCTGCTGCCGAACCTGGAGCAGAAGCCTCTCTACGACCGGATCAGGAACGAGACGAACTCAGCCAACTTTAACGAGCCGATCTGCACGCAATCTGCTCCCTATGTGCCGTCCAACAACGTGCAGACCGATCAGTACAACGGCCATTCCTACTCCTATAACACCGGCAGCGGCGGCGGCTGCATTGGCACATATACCAACCACGGCATCTGGATCGACGGCGTGCATGAGATTCCGTTCAAGAGCCTCCAGTGTCCCGCCGATCCCACGGCCGACACAAGCGGCGTGGTCTACGGCTACTGGGGCTACACGAACTACATGGCGAACTACAACGCCTGGTCGAGCGGTCCGGGTCAGGGATTGTGGGCGACTCCGGTTCGCTTCGCGCAAATCACCGATGGCCTGTCGCAGACAGTGCTGTTCGGCGAGGGCTACGCCAACTGCGACGGCGTTGGCCGCATCGCTCTCTACTCGTGGTACTACCACAACTTCGGTCTGGACTGGTATCAGCAGTCCAACACGCTGATGTTCCAGCCGGCTCCGTCAGCGGCAACCTGCGACAACTGGCGCGCCCAATCGGGCCACAAGGGCGGCATGAACGTTGCCCTGGCCGACGGCAGCGCTCGCACGATTGCCTTCGGCATCTCGCAGGCCACCTGGAACAGCGCCCTGCTGCCGCGGGACAATGTTCCGCTCGGCAGTGACTGGTAAGGCGAGCGGCAGGTTCAAACATACCCGGTGGGACAGGCGTCTCGCCTGTCCGGACAGGCGAGACGCCGGTCCCACCGGGTAGTTCACCTCTTGCCGGTCGCCTAACCGCGAACAGGACCACGATTCGAGGACCATCATGCGATCCGCTCACGTCGGCTTCCTGCTTTGTCTCGGTCTGCTGGCGGGGTGCAGCGGCAAGAAACTGCCCCCGCTGCCCGACCCGGTCGAGTTCGAGGGGAAACTCACCGGTACCGGGGGCAAGCAAATGGTGCTGACCTTCACGGCGCTCGATGAGGACGTCGCCAAGAGAGGGAAGGACCGCCCCAGCCCCGTCGTTGACAAGACAGGTGCGTTCAAGGGCAAGGCGGTTCCCGGCCGCTACAGTGTGACCGCTCTTCCTCTCCCGCAGGGTGGCCAGGGTGGAGCCTCAGGCCCTGGAGAACACTCCGTCGGCGCCACGCTCACACCCACGGCTCTCGGAGAAGTAACTATCCCCGCCGAGGGAAAAAAGGAAATCGTCTTGAAGTTCTCGCGCTGACCGTTCGAGGCAGGTGCCGCTTGCGGCTTGGCGGACCGCCCGCTAAGCCGCAAGCGGCGCTCACTCAATCTGCTCGCGGACGTTGAACTCCAGTTTCCAGCTTTTGCGGCCATCGCGGCTCAAACACGACAATTCCAGCGTCCCCACTTCCGTCACCCGGCTGTGCAAATGCACCGGGACCGTCTGCCCCTCGTTCTGTCCGGTACTTGCCTCCAGCGTCGTCGAGATCGGCGGCAACTCCTCGATCTGTCCCTCCCACTCCTCGATGACCGTGCCGACTCCGTCGCTGCGCCGGACCGTCGAACTGAGGAAGCGAAAATCGACCGGCTCCCCGACGACAAGCCCGAACTCCTGGCCGGGGACGTCGCTTTCGGTCCCCTCCTCCATGCCGAACGGCACCACACACAGCGCCTTGATCGGCGGCTTCGCTCCCGGCACGGCAGGCATCGCCGTCTCGACGCCGACATAGTACGACCGCGCCGCGCCGCCCCGGATGCGCACGCCCTTGCCGCGCCGCACCAGACCGTAATAGGCCGCGCCGCGGGCCACCGCCAGGTCGAGATCGTTGCCTTGCAGCTCTCTGACGCCGCTATCGCCGGCCCAACTGCCGACGACTTCGATGACCCGATTCCGCAGGGAATCCGCCTTGAAGACGCCGCCGTTGAACAGCAGCGCCGTCGGATTCGCGGCCGGCTTCTTTCGGCCGCGCTTCCCCACGCGCTCCTTCAGCACCTCAGCATGTCGCTGAAGAAACTGGGCGATGTGCCGCGTCACTCCCGGATCGCTGGCGTAGGGCAGTCCCAATTCCTGAAGTCCAGCCGCCCGCGCCCGCTGGGGGACCGCGTCCCGGCCACACTTTGGAAAGAAACCCTCGATCAGGACGCGCTCGACGTCCGCTCGCGCCAGTTCACTCTTGATGGTCCCGCCGATAACGCTGCGGCCCCGGCCAACGACGGTCACTGCCACCGAGGCAAGGGTCGAATCGCCGAACAACTTCTCCTTGGCCGAGCGGCAACCGTGCCAGAGCATCAGCTGCTGGCCCACGTCGAGCTTCGTTCCCTTGGCCGCCAGTTGCTGCGTCACCTGATGGGCGAGGGCGAGGT
>JBBSDR010000527.1:0-5557 GCA_038240465.1 Gemmatales bacterium | reverse complement strand
GGATCCAGGCGACGGGGGCCAGCCGTCACTTGACCGGCTCCGCCGGAGAAGGTTTACCCATTTTGACTGGCGGGAAGGGATTCGTCTCCCGCAGCACAAACGGGAGCATCACGATATCAAGGAACAACCCACATCCGAATAACGCCAGGAATCCGATGGAGGCGATCTTGCCGCACAGCCTTCCCGTTCTCGTGGAGTTTTCTCCGGTAGGATCCATCCGGCCCTTGCGCATCTCTTCAAGGTCGTGGTTGCCCAGAATCCAAGCGATCGGCGCAAGCGGGAAGGGGAACAGAAAGCTGGCGAACCCCAGAATTATGATCAAATTGCCGCGGTGGGCCCGCTGGCCCTCCTCCGGGCGACCCGTTCGCTGTTGATCTTCGGGGCCGCGCCGCACATGGGCAGACGCCGCCGGACTCCCCACAGCTCGCGCTCCGGCTTCCCACGCGAAAAGGGGCGGATCCTCGCGGGGAAACGGCGGCGGGATGATGGCAGGCGGAGTAGCGCCCGGAGGTCCTGATTGTCCCTCGGCCGCTCGCCGATACAATCTCTCCTCTTCGGCCCTCGGGCCGAATTCCCGCCGGTCCTCTTCGCGCTCTCTTTCCCGACGCCAGCCGTCCTTCACGTCACGAACAACGGCGTTGGCCCGATCAGCCGGCAGGTTATGTCGCCGACACAAATCCTTCGCCGCCACGGTGTCATCCGCGGTCGGCTTGCCCCCTGTCCGCTCCATTGCTTTCCGGACCAGTTGATCCAATCCTTCCTCCCCTTCTCTTTGTCGCCGTTGCTCCTCTTCCTGTTCCCGACGCAGCCGTTCCACCTGCTCACGGAGTCGGGTTTCTTCCCCCCCACGAGAGCATTCGCCTAGACCCATTTTCCGCACCCTTGTGTGCGCTGGTCGGTGATCTCCGAAGAAGGGATGGGAAAGAGCCGCGACTAACTCCACGATTCTACGCCTCTTCCCTGCTGTCGCGTTGCCCGCTCGCTTTTTTTCTCGGGCGAGCCGCTTGACCGCTCTCCTACCATGTCTGTGCCACCACGAGTCTGCCTCCCTGTCTCCACGGCCACCCCGTTTCCTCAGGAGGCGTTATGGCTCAACCCGCGGAGGCCCGTAGTGCAATGACTCGTACCATCACGGCCGATCTTGTCGAGGCGTATGCCCTTTGCCCCAGGAAGGCGTTCCTGCTCATGGCCGGGGAGCCAAACCCGGGGCCGCACGAGTATGTGCGGCTGATCGACGAACAGACGGCGTCCAACAGGCAGGCCCACAGGGCACGCCTTGAGAAAGCCGGAGAACTCCCGCCTGGCGGCGGGGCCACCGACCTGATTACCGCCCCGAAGGTGGCTGCGGACACGGAGCTGACCCCCGACGGCTTCCACGCACGTTGCGATTTCCTGACGAAGGTTAACGAAGCCTCGCGACTGGGGAGGTTCAGCTACGAGCCGGTGATGGTTATCGGCACCTACCGGGCCTCGCGGCCAGACTCCCTTCGATTGGCCTACCAGGGCCTCGTTCTCGGCGAAGTGCAGGGCCGGCAGCCGTCCTCTGGCACGCTGGTCCTGCTCGGCGACCGCCCCAGCAAGGTGAAGCTGGCCGGCAAGTACAAGGAGGTGCGGCGGATCGTCGAGGCACTCCGCGCATGGACGAGCCAGCCGGTTGGCGACGGCCCGGCGGTCGTCCTGAACAAACACTGCCCGAGTTGGCCGTTCCGCGACGCCTGCTTCCAGCAGGCGGAGAGGGAAGACAACCTGAGCCTGCTGGACCGGATGACGCCTAAGCTGATGCGGAAGTACCAGGACAAGGGCATCTTCACCATCAAGCAACTGTCGCACCTTTTCAAGCCGAGATACAGCAGGAAGAAGGCCAAGAGACAGGTGCGGCACAGCCTGGAGCTGCAAGCCCTGGCCATCAGGACGGGAAAGGTCCACGTCGAGCACCTGCCCGAGTTGCCGCGAAGTCCGGTGGAGTTGTTCCTGGACTTTGAAGGCGTCCCCAACCGCGACTCCTACTACCTGGCCGGGCTCCTTGTGTGCAGGGGCTGTGAGGCCGAGTACGAATCCTTCTGGGCGGACGACGTCACAGATGAGGCCGCGATGTGGTCGGCCCTTATCGAGCGGCTGGCGGCGTTCCCCGACTCCCCCGTCTACCACTACGGCAGCTACGAGAAGAAGGCATTCGCCACGCTGGCGAAGCGGCACGGCAGTGGCGGCGGGTTCAGCGACCGCCTCGTCAACGTGGCGTCGTCCGTATACGGCAAGGTCTACTTCCCGGTCCGCTCGAATGGGCTGAAGGCACTGGGCCGCTTCCTGGGGGCGGCCTGGTCCGACCCGCAGGCGTCCGGACTGCAAAGCCTGGTCTGGCGGCACAGGTGGGAGATGACGCGGGACGAGCGGTTCAGGCAGTCCCTGCTGCTGTACAACCGCGAGGACTGCGAGGCCGTCCGGCTGCTGGTCGATCGCCTGGACCAGATCAGGCGAGACGCGGCGTCGGACCCGTCGATCGAGTTTGCCAGGCGGCCGAAGCGGTACGCGACCAAAACCGGGAAGGTGGTCCACGGCCAGTTCGAGCAGATACTGAAGTCCGCACAGGTCGCTTTCGCAGGGCGGGGAATCCGCATCCGAGAGAAGGAGACCGACCAGACCACGGAACTGAGGAAAAGGGGTGGGCAGAAAGGCAATCAGCACTTCCGTCGCATCGTTCCGAAGGCCAGCCGGACGGTCCTCGTGGAACCCAGGAAGCGATGTCCGAGGCACGACGTGGAACTCGTGCCGAACCCGAAGAAGCAAGTCGAAAGGACGGTTATCGACCTCGTCTTCACCAAGAGCGGGTGCAGAAAGACGATCACACGGTACGTCGGGGTCAAGAGCCGCTGCCCGACATGCGGAGAGCATTACAACCCGCCTGCGTTTGGCGGGCAGCATCCGCATTCCTTCGGACATGCACTCCAGGCCTGGGCGATCTACCAGAGAGTCGTCCTTCGCCTGCCCTATGAGATCATCGCCCAGGTCATGGACCACCTCTTTCGCATCGGGGTATGCACTACCACCCTTGGCAACTTCGTGGAATACCTCGCGGGTTACTACGCCCCGACCGAAGCGGCCATCCTCCAGGCGATCCTGAAGAGCGACTTCGTTCACGTCGATGAGACCAAGATCAACATAGAGGGGGTGGATCACTACGTCTGGGTGTTCACCGACGGCACGCATGTCCTCTTCCGAATGACCGAGACGCGGGAAGCCAACATCGTCCGCGAGGTGCTCGCCGGCTACCAGGGTGTACTCATCTCCGATTTCTACCCTGGCTACGACGGCGTCCCGTGCCGGCAGCAGAAGTGTCTCGTGCACCTCATTGGCGACATCAACGACGACCTCTGGAAGGCCCCGTTCGACAAGGAACTGGAGGCGTTCGCCGTTGAGGTCCAGTCTCTGCTCGTACCGATCCTGGAGGCAGTCGATCGCTACGGGCTGAAAGCCTGGAACTTGCGGAAGTTCGAGAGGGAGGTCCAGCGGTTTTACCAGAAGAACATCACGGGCAGGGAATACACCTCGGAGCACGCCGTCAAGTACCAGAAGCGGTTCGACCGCTACTGGGGCAGTCTCTTCACGTTCCTGACGCAGGACGGCATCCCCTGGGAGAACAACATGGCCGAGAGGGCGATCCGACAGTTGGCGGTTCAGCGGAAAATCTCGAGATCGTTCGGGAAGCGAGTCGTTCCGCAGTACCTTCTCCTGCTGGCCATCTCCCAGACGTGCCGTTTCCAGGGCAAGTCGTTCCTCAAGTTCCTGCTGTCGAAGGGGACCGACGTGGATTCGTTCCGGCGGACCAGGCCGATCCGGTACTCCTACCCCGTCGGGAGGCGTGACGATAGCCCCTCGCCCAACGAGGTCGGTGAACCGTCTTCAACCGAAGGTCGCGACAACGAAGACTCTGCTGGACCTCAGCAAGGTTGAGGAACGAAGGTCGCCTTCATACCTCGAACTTGTCCCTAGGGCGGAAGGTCCCGCCTAGCCCTATTTTCCGCAACCTTCCGTTCGATGGTCGCCAGTTTTCCAGAGCGGGGCGGTTGGCGCCCCTTTCTTTCCCCACGATTTTACGCCTCGTCTTCGCCGTCGTGTTGTCCTCCTCGGTTTTTTCCGCTGCGGCCTGCCGCTTGACCTGCCGCCTATCATTTCGGCACCACTCTAAGCCTGCCGCTTTGTATCACCTGCCACCCTGTTGCCTGTGGAGGCTCTATGGCGGACGCCTGGCACGGACCTACCCTCACCGACGACACTTTGGACTTCGGTCCCTTGGCCCTCGTCGTTCCTCTTCTCCAACGTCTCGACATTGCACCCATCATCGACCGTCACTTGCCTCCCGATCCGCAATTGGCTTTCTCCCACGGACGCATCCTCAGCCTCCTGCTGGCCGCCAGACTCTGCCAACCCACCGCCCTCATCAACGTCCCCTCCTGGGCCGAACGCACCGGGGCGGACCTCCTCTGGGACATTCCCGCCGACAGCCTCAACGACGACCGCCTCGGACGAGCACTCGACGCCTTCTTCACCCAACGCCACTCCATCCTGACCGCCGTCGCCGCCCAGGCCATCCACAGCGCCGAACTCTCCCTCGACCGCCTGCACTTCGACCCGACCCACCTCATCTTCCACGGGGCCTACGAGTCCTCCCAGCCACACCCGGCGGCCACCCCTTGGCCACCGCCTGCAGGCGGCGACGTCCCTCCGGCGCACATCACCCACGGCTATGGGGATGACGCCAAACTCATCCAAGTCGGCGTCACTTCCGTGGTCGATGACTTGGGCGCCGTCCCCCTCTTGAGCCAGTGTTTGGACGGCAATCACAACGGCCACACGGCCATCCGCCAGCAGTGTGATTGGCTGCTTGAGGCGGGACTGCTGCGGCCAGGCGCCCTGCTGATCTCCGACCGCGGCACCTTCTCCGTCGAACACGTCGCACGCCTGCACCGCCACGGCTGCCACGTGCTCTGCTCGGTCCCCTGGGGAGACTACCGCGAACTGTACGACAGGCACGCGGCCGGCCTGAACTGGCAGCGGGCCAGTTACCTATCCCTGGAGCAACAACGGCGGCGTGACACCAGCTCGTCCTTGCCGCAGGAGTACTACGAGCTGGCCGTGGTCCGACACACCCTGACCGATCCCCAGACCAACCAACCACTCCCCTGTCGTGTGCTGTTCGTCTACAGCAGTGCCGACGCGGCCATCTGCCGCCAGACGAGGGAACGCGACCTGGTGCGGTTGCGGGATGGCCTGGAGGCGATCGCCGCGACCGTGGCCCGTGGTCATCCGCAGACTACACAAGCCACCATCGCCAGACGGGCAACCCGACTGTTCGGCGACCGGGCCGCGGCGCACTTCTTCCGCTGGGAGATGATCCCTTTGACGCCCACGGAGCAAGCCGCTCTGCCGCCACCCCGTCGCGGCTGCCGCCGACCCACATTCCGCTTCCACTATGAGTTCGACGAAGCCGCTGCGGTGGACGCGGCCGCTTACGACGGGGTGGCGGCGTTGCTGTCGACGGCGCCGCGGCAGCCAAGCGGGG
>JBBSDR010000526.1:0-5559 GCA_038240465.1 Gemmatales bacterium | reverse complement strand
TCGCAGCAGCGTTGCCGATATCAGCAGGAGTATCAGCGTCGCCATGATGCCGCCCGCGACAGCCCAGCGCGATTTCCACCAGGTGGAGGCTGCTCGGCTGGATCGAGGGAGACTCGGTTCCGTGCGGGGAGCCTGGGAAATCGCCGTATCGGCCACCATCGCCCACACCTGCTTCGCTTCACGATCGGGCTGGGGCAGAGGAATGGTCAGCGGCCGGCGGCATCCAGGGCAGGCAGACTTGCTGCCGGCTTTCTGTTCGGGAACACGCAGGACGGCCTTGCAGCCGGGACACGGAAAGCGGAGCATGGGTACTGCCTCCCCAAAACAGAATGTACAAACAGGGTTATTTCAGCGAGAAGGGAACCCAGACTTGTTCGACCTCAGCCGCTTCAAGGTTCGGCCCACTTCCCAGAGATAACCGATCAGCCGAGGAGAAACCTTACAGGTTTCTGCTAGTTTTTCTGCGGTTGTCGGCTGCATTTACCAGCCAAGGCCGACCCCGGCCAGCCGGCGCTGCACTTCACGCAAGTCGCACAACACTACATCGCCGTGTTCGGTCACCCACGCCAACCTCTGGCCGACGAGGCTGAACTGGCGGTACTTCGGGGCGCCTTCACCGATCCCGAGAGAGACGAGAGTTGCTTCCGTTTCACGCATACAGAGTAAGTTTCCCCGCAGGAAGTATTTTGCTCCCGGACTCATGCAGTGGACCGCGCTTCTCAAGATAAACTGCTCCTTCCCGGATGGGAGTTCGATCATCTTGGTTCGCACGGGATCGTCGCTCAAATCGAAGGATAAGTAGGAGCCTGTGGGATCGATCAATAACCCGCTCCCGGGGAAGTTATGCGGCACCGGTTCCGACCAGAGATGCTCTCCCGTCAAGCCGTTGAAGGCGCAGACAAACCGCTGTTGCTTGCCGCCTCGGTCCCTGATCCCGTCGGCAGCGAAATAGCTCCCGTCGAGTGAACCTGCTGTCGCGTAGACGTGGCGGTTGAGTTCCTTGAAATCATCGCGAATCGGTTTGAGGGGCGTGGGACCAAACAGGTTGCGAACGCGGCACACGCGCGGGTCTTTCCGCGGATCGTTGTCTTGAAACGGTCCGATCCGGGAACTGGCCGTCTCGAAGCGGAACAGCAGGAGCTGTCCCGAAGGATGGAAACCGAGGTGATCCCCGAGTCCGGGAGGTAACTCCCAGCCGTCCTTCTTCTTGCCCGTACTCACCTCCCAGAGAGTTGCCCTTTCTCCCGACGAGAAGGCAAACAGCTTGCCATCTCGACTGAATGCCAGGGCTGCATTGTCCACATAGAAGCCTGGATCAACCGAAAGAATGTGGAGCAATCGTTGATCGGCCACATCCCAGATGCCTACTCGCCAGGTCGAGGACAAGACAGCCAGAAGACGTCCATCCGGTGAGTTCGTGAGCCGCGAGGCCGAGCCGGGCAGCCCTCGCAAGGAGATCATCCCATGGCCGGACTCCAGATTCAGGACCTTCGATCGTTCCGGGCTTCTGTCCGTTCGCATGTCGGCGAGCGCCAGTCTCAGTCCATCCGGCGCGAACGCGATCGCCCTGATCCGGCCCTGGTCGGCTCCGATCTGCAGCAGCTTGGCGCCGCTGGTCACGTCCCAGAGCCTGGCAAGCGCGTCATGGTGACAGGAGGCCAGGGTCATCCCATCCGGACTGAATGCAACGTCGTATACCTGATACAGGCCCCCCCGACAGTAACTGCGCGGGACCTTCCTGGCCAGGTCCCAGACCGTGATGACGCCGCCGCTGTCTCCGACAGCGAGTTGCCACTGCGGGCCAGGGGTGTTCTCCTGCCTCAGGTCCCGCCCGAAAGCCAGACAGGTGATCGCACCATCATCGGCTTGCAATCGGGCGATTTCCTTTTCCTCGACCAGTGAACGGAGGCTGATCTGTCCTGTGCCGTTGCCAATCGCGAGTTGCCGTCCATCCGGGGCCAGGGCCAGGGCGGTGGCTCGCACGGGCAGTTTCGCCAGCAGCTTGCCGGTCATGCCGTCCCAGACGGCCACGATTCCTTTGTTGTCCGGCAGCAGAGCAGAAGCCGCCAGGAGAACGCCTTGCGGAGTCGGCGTCATCGCAAGCGGTCCGAGGGTCGCCCGCGCCCCACGGAGTTTGCCCAGCTCGGGAAAGGTCAGTTCCTGAATGGGTCGTTTGCCGGTCATGTGCCAAAGCAACAGGCTCCCCGAGGGCCGCGCCACAAACTGCAGGGCCGTCCCATCGGGCGCGAAGGCGACCGGACCCTTGCCCGCAAGTCCGGAGAGGCGCACGTCGTCATCCTTGCTGTCCCACCGGCGGCCTTCTTCTTGATTCGTCCCGCCCAGAAGCAAGTACCGCCCGGTGGGATCGAAGGCGACGGAAGATGAGCCGAACTCGAAGGCTTTGCTTACTTTCGCATCCAGGCCGAGCAATGTCGCGGCCGCCTGATCGCGCAGGTCATCACCCGTGGAAATCTTGCTTGCCTGGCGGACGAGTTCCCAGGTGTCGTCCCACCAGCCCATTTGATGGCTTTGCAAACGTGCCTGAGTCATCTTCTGGATCAGCGTTTCGCGGTGAGCACGCTGTTCTCCGCGTTTCGCTTCTGCTGCCTGGGCGATGGCCGCGTTGCTCCGAGTCGAAAAGATGTAGAGGGTAGACGCGGTCACCAGAGCGGTCGCCAGCACAGTCAGAGCCAGGGCGACAGCCCAGCCCGGGTTGCGCAGCGCCCAAAGCCCCACACGCCGCAAGAGCCAGGCGGGCCGGGCAGTTGTCGGCTCGTGCCGCAGCCAGCGCCGTAAATCCGCTGCCAATTCCTCAGCACTCTGATACCGGTTAGCGGGGGCTTTCTCCATCGCCTTGCTGCAGATGGCCGCCAGGTCCGCAGGCATATTGGCGACGAGCGTGCGCGCGGGACGAGGCGATTCCGTGAGGATTCGCCGTTGAATCTCAGGGTAGGACGGGTCCTCGAACGGACGCCGCAGGGTGCAGAGTTCGTAGAGCGTCACACCCACGCCCCACACATCGGAACGCCGATCTGCCCTGCCCTGAAGTTGCTCGGGGGCCATGTAGTGCATCGTACCCATGACCCCGCTGACGGTGACAGGCTTGACCTCGCGACGCGCCAGGTCGCTTTGCCCTTCCGAAGAGGCGCGCTCGCTCAGGTGTCCGGCCAGGCCGAAATCGATGATCCAGCACTGCCCCTGCGTCCCGACCATGATGTTCGATGGCTTGATGTCTCGATGCACGATGCCAGCGGCATGCGCGTGCTGCACAGCCTCGGCAACAGCGAGCATCACTTCTGCCACCGACCGGAAATAACCGGGCGACAGCGTGAGCCTTGCGTCCCGAGCAGGCTCGAGTTGCTCTGGCTCAACAGGCGGCAGTTGGGCAAAGCTCGAGGTTGGCGGCCTCGTACTCAGGAACGCCTGGGGAACTGCTTCGCCCTCTGCGGCAACGGGTTTCGCGAGACTGCTCTCCGCGATGCGCGTGGCCAGGGCAACCACGGTTGGCGTCTGGTCTCCATGCAGGGTCGCCTCCTGGTGCGCCACCGGGATGACATGGTGCAAGGCCACGCCCTTGATGTAAGGCATGACGAAATACTGGAGCGTCCCCTCTTCGCCCGCCGCGTAAATCGGAACAATGTGCGTTTGGTGCAACTTGGCCAGCACGGCCTGCTCGCGCTCGAAGCGATCCCTGGCCTCGGCGGAGATGTGGCCCTGGCGAATCACCTTCACCGCAACCTCGCGGCCCAGGCGATCGTGTTTGGCCAGGTAGACTTCTCCCATACCTCCCTGGCCAATGCGGCTGACAATGCGAAACTCGCCCAGGCGGTCGGGTATCGATCCCTCGTGGTGGGGAGCCGATGCCGCGAGCCGCTGGGCCATGCCGGCCCGGGCGCGCAGCCTCTTCTCCAGATGCGGATAGCGCTCGCAATGCTGCCCCAACACGGCGTCTCTGTCCCCAGCCGCTTCGTACTCCTGCTGGCACTGGAGGAGAATGGCCTCGTCGGCATCGGGAGTGGATGACAGGTCGCTCATGACTTGGACTCCGCATCGGGGTGCAGTTGCTGCCAGAAATCGCTCAGTCGCCCCAGCGCCCGGTGATAGCGCTGATGGGCCGCGTTTTCTTCGATCCGCAGCACCCCGGCGATTTCCTTGTACGACAGGTCGTCGAAGTGCCGCATCCAGAGGATGTCACGGTCTTTCTCCTTGAGCAAGCTCATCACTCGCCGGACCCGTTCGCGCAGTTCGTCGTGCGCCAGGGCAGCGCTGGGGCTGCTTCCCGGATTGACGAGGCCAAGGCCCAACTGCACGGACGTCCCCTCCGGCAGCGCCATCGTCCGGCGATAGTCGCGACAGGCGCGGGCCTCACGCCGCCATGCCTCAATCAGACAGTCGAGCGTGATGCGATAGAACCAGGCGTAGTCTGGCGCCGCAGCCTCTCCCTTGAAGGCACGCCATTTGCGCGCGGCAAGCAGATAAGCGTCGGAAAGGATTGCTTCCGCATCGAGGCGCCGCGCGAGCGCGGGGTCGATCCGCCGCCGGACCATCTCCAGCAATCGATCGCGATGCAATCCCATCAACTGACTCAGCCGCGCCAGGTCCGCTACCGGCGCGGGAAGTGAGGGTTCGTCATTCATGTTCCGGCCATGTCCTCCGCTGGCGAAGAGCCGCTCCTTCCCCTCTCGAAGAAAACCGATGTCCCGGGACAGAATCTTACACCCTTACTTCGGATTCCACCACACTCGGTCCGCCTCAACAGCCTGTCCCGCACTTCGCGTATCTGGATTTTCGCCGGGGTGTGATACAATAAGTCGGAACGGATCACGGGGCCGATGACAGTGGATAGATGCTAGTGGACACCGATCAGAACATGACGACGGGCCGGCCAAAGCGAGGCGTTCCCGAAGGACTGTGGATGCGCTGTCCGCAGTGCAAGGCCACGCTGTTCCGCAAGGAAGTCGAAAGCCGCTACAACGTCTGCCCTGAGTGCCAGTACCACTTCTATCTGCCGGCCCGCGAACGCATTCAGCAGGTCCTCGATCCCGAGAGCTTCGAGGAGTGGTTCACCGATCTGGCGCCCTGCGATCCACTCGGCTTCAAGGACCGCGTCCCCTACGCCGACCGCCTCAAGGCCGAGCAGGCCAAGACCGGCATGAGCGATGCCGTCGTCACCGGTCGAGGCTACATCCGCGGCCGGCCGGTCGTACTCGGCATCACCGATTTCGCCTTCATGGCCGGCAGTATGGGATCGGTCGTCGGCGAGAAGCTCACGCGCGCCGCCGAGGAGGCGATGCGGCTGGAACTGCCGTTGATCTTCATCAGCGGTTCCGGCGGCGGCGCACGCATGCAGGAAGGCATCCTGTCGCTGATGCAGATGGCCAAGATCTCCGCCGCCCTCGGCCGCTACGACAAGGCCGGCGGGCTGTACATCTCCATCCTGACCAATCCGACGATGGGCGGCGTGGCGGCGAGTTTCGCGCTACAGGGCGACCTCACCCTGGCCGAGCCGGGAGCCCTGATCGGCTTCGCCGGCAAGAGGACCATCTGGAACACCGTGCG
>JBBSDR010000525.1:0-5569 GCA_038240465.1 Gemmatales bacterium | reverse complement strand
CGAGAAAGTGGCCTTGCGAATCGCGGATGGGAGCGGCGCTCTCGTCAATTGGCCGCTCCGTGCCATCCCGGGCGATGAGCAGCGTTTGCTTCTCCAGGTCGGCATCTGTCCCGCCGTGCAACACCAGCTCCACGGGGTTCACGATCGGTTCCCGGGTCCGGGCGTGGACGATGTGGATGATGTCGGCGAGGAGTTTGCCCCTGGTCTCTTCCTGCTCCCAGCCAGTCAGCGCCTGCGCCACCGGATTGAGAAAGGTCACGCGGCCCTGCGCGTCCGTGGCAATGACGGCGTCGGCGATGCTGCTCAGGGTGACCTGCAACAGTTCGCGCTGTTCGCGCACTTCCAGTTCGGCCCGGCGGGCGCGCAGCAGCGCTCCCACGGTGGCGAGCAATTCGCGCGGCTCGACGGGATAGGTCAGGTAACCATCGGCGCCGCTCTCCAGTCCCTCGGCCCGGTTGTCGGCGTCCACGAAACTGGCGGACAGATGCAACACGGGTATGCCGGCGGTGACGGGATCAGCCTTGATGAGCTTGCAGATCTCGTAACCGCTCATGTCCGGCAGGTTGACGTCAAGAATGACCAGGTCGGGCTTCTCGGCCGCCAGGCGCAAAGCCTCACGGCCTGTCGCCGCCTCACGGACGACAAACCGCGCCTTTTGCAGCATGCGGCCGAGCGTGTAGCGGCTGGCCTCGACATCATCGACGATCAGAATGGTGGCCGAAGGCTCGTCCGGCATGTCAGACCTCCTTCGGTCGTGGCCCCGTGCCGGCCAGGGCCAGGGCCTCGCGCAGGCTCGCCAGCGCGGCGTCACGGGATGTGCTTTCCTTCGGAAGAATGGCTGTCACCAGGGGGGCCAGACGTTTGCGATCCTCTTCAGCAAGGACTTTCGAGGTGTGGATGATAACCGGAACCTGTCGGGTGGCCTCGTCGGTCCGCAACCGCTGAAGGACCTCGAAACCGTTCAGGTCGGGCATGTCCAGATCCAGGAAGATGACCCGTGGCTGTGCCGCCCGCGCCAGTTGAAGACCCTCGACGCCAGAGCGTGCCTCCAGGACGGCAAAACGCGTGTCGCCTAGCAGGCCCTTGAGCAGATAACGCGACACTTCATCGTCGTCGATGAGCAGGACCGTGGCGCGCGATTCCGGTTTCACGAACGCATTTAATCTATCCAAAAGCCAGCCCCGATCAAGAGGCTTGGGACAGTAGGCATCGGCGCCCAGGCCCAGCACCTTGTGCTGGTTCTCCACCATCGTGACCACCAGCACCGGCAGGTCGCGCATCCCTCCGGGGCCCTTGATCTCGGCGAGCAACTCCCAGGAGTTCTCGCCTTCCAGAAGCACGTCCAGCACCACGGCGGCCGGCCGGAACTCCTTGAGCGCTCGCCGGGCCGCCCGCAGCGTCCGGGCCGGGACCACCTGAAAACCAGTCCCCTTGAAATACTTCTCGTAGATGAAGAGCGTCTCGCGATTGTCCTCGACGACCAGTACAGGGAACCGCGTCGGATCGAGGTGCGGGCTGACGTCCGGCACATAGGGGACCTCGCCGGGTCCTTGATAGACGCGCGGCAGGGACAGAGAGAAGGTCGAGCCAACGCCGGGTTCGCTCCGGAGGAAGATGCTGCCGCCAAGCAGTTCGGCCAACTTGCGCGACAGCGGCAAGCCCAGGCCCGTCCCCTTGACGCGCTTTTGCCGGTCGCTCTCGACCTGGGTGAACTCCTGAAAGATCCTTTCCTGGTCGTCGGCAGCGACGCCGATGCCCGTGTCGGCAACGGCGAAGACAATGGTATCGTCGGCTCCGGCGACAGCCGAGACGCGGATTTCTCCGCGCTCGGTGAACTTCAGCGCGTTGGAGATGAAGTTGCGCAGGACCTGGGAGACCTTGGCCTCGTCGGTTTCCAGCGGCGGCAACCCCGCCGCTTCGTCGAACACCAGGGCGACAGAAGAATTGTGCGCCAGCAAGGGCCGGAGCATGCCGCGCAGGGCGCCGAAGAGGGCACTGACGTGGAACTCCACGGGCCGGATGACCACCTTGCCGGCCTCGACTCGGGCCAGGTCGAGCAGGTCGTTGACCAACTCCATCAGGTCCTCGGCGGCCTTGCGGATAAAGGCGACTTGCTTTTCCTGTTCGGCAGTCAGTTCGCCGTCGCTGCGGTCGAGCAGCAGCCGGCTCAGCCCCTGAATGGAGTTGAGCGGGGTGCGGAATTCGTGGCTCATGTTGGAGAGGAAGCGCGACTTCATCTCCGAAGCGCGGCGCAGATAGTCGGCCTTCTCATCCAGTTCCGAATAGAGAGCGACGACGCCGCGATTGGTGTCCTCCAGTTCGCGGTTGAGCAGGCGCAACTCTTCCTGCCGTTCCTGAAGCAATTCGAGGGCGCGCATCAGTTCCTGGTTCTGTTGCTGGACCTCCTCGAAGGGATTGTGCGCGGGCCGGCGGGCCAACTCTTCGGCGATCCGGCCCAGGACCTGTCCGGTCAGGGCGGGCGCCCGGCGCGGGAGGACCTTGCCCAACTCAACGGTCGTCCCTTGACCGGCGGCCGAGTCAATCTGAAAGCGGTCCATCAGCCGGCGCACACCGATAATGCCGAGTCCCATGCCGGTCGGCGAGGTGTACCGTCCCTCCAGGATAGTTTGCAGGTCCTTGATGCCGGACCCGCGATCGCGGATGCGGACCAGGAGCGTGGATGGGGGTTCCTCCTCGACGAGGAACTCGGCCTTGCCGCCGCCGGCATACTGGAAGGCGTTGCGGGCGATCTCGGAGACCGCCGTGGCTAGCCGCGTCTGGTCCTGGGTGTCGAAGCCGAGCAGTCCCGCGATCTGCCGCGCTCGCTGCCGGGCCAGCACCACGTCATGTTCCAGACGGATTTCGAGATTCAGGATGGTCTTGCTCATGGGGGAGTCCGTCCCTCGACCGCCTCGCGGACCACAACGACGGTGACGTCATCGCGTCCGCGGTTGAAATCCCGATAGAGGACGCTCGCGGTCAGGGCAGGGTGCCGGGCCGTCAACCCGGCATACGAGTCGAGTTGCCAGCGGCTGAGCAGCCCATCCGAGGCCATCACCAGCACGGCGGACGGCGGAAAAGGATAGACGAACTCCTGGATCCTGGCCACCGCGTGGCCGGCGGTGCCATTGTGTGAGATCATGCTGCGAGTCGTCTGCCCGTCCAGGACAGTGCCGGCGATGTTGCCCACTCCCGTGAAGCGAACTGTCTGGCCAGCGAGATCCACGGCGGCGATGGCCACGGCTGCCCCGCGCGTACTTCGCAAGGCCGCGTGGATGGCCTGCAAGAGAGATACCGGATCGAGGCGGGTGTTGGCTCGGAAGATACGCACGGCTTCGCGCGCGGCCCGGGCGGCATCGACTCCATGACCGAGTCCGTCGGCCACCAAGATCAGGCCGCCCTCTGGAGTTGGCTCAATGGCCCAGGCATCGCCGGAGATGGGTTCTCCCGCGAAGGCCACATGGACCGCGCCGACTTGCAAGAGGTTCCTCGTCTCGTCGCCGGCAGAGGACCGGGGCCAGAACTGGGCCAGCAGGGCGGTGCCCGTCGGCGGGGCCGAGTAGATGTCGAAGGACGAGGCAAGGCGGGCGATGGCGCCGAGACCTGTGCCGGGCGTTCCGGCCGTGGAGAAACCGTCGCGCAGGCAGCGCTCGACGTCGCGCATGCCGGGGCCTCGATCCAGCGCGACAACCTCGAGTCCATCTGCTGCATTTCCGGATAGAGGCTGCAACAGCAACATTCCCTGCTGGGCGTGCTTGACGAGATTACTGGCGCTTTCGGTGACCACGAGGGCTACCTTGCCGATGTCCGTTTCGTTGAAATCGAGCTGTTCGGCCAGGGCGGTCGCTTGTCGCCGCGCATCGCCGACCTGGCTGGCCTCGGTGATCGGCAGCGTCAAGGAACTGAAGCGAAGATCATTTCCATTTGGTGACAGTGACACGGGTGCCTTCTCCTGGCCGGGAATGAATCTCGAACTCACTGACCAGCCGCTTCGAGCCGCTCAGGCCCAGGCCCAGGCCCGTTCCTGTCGTGTAACCGTCTTTCAAGGCCAGGTCCATGTCCGCAATGCCCGGACCCTGGTCTTCAAACGTCAGGCGCAGTCCCCGCCGATTGCCCTCGGTCAGTGCTTCCAGCCGCGCGCTCCCTCCTCCTCCATGAATCAGCGTATTGCGTGCCAGTTCACTCGCGGCAGTCACGATTTTCGTCTGATCGACCAGGCTGAAGGTCAACTCGGCGGCCCATTTCCGCACGGCCTGGCGGACCGTGACGACGTCCCCTTCGGAGCGAATGGGCATCGTTTCATGCTTCACCACGGGCATCGTCTTCCTCCTCGGGGTCCGATGGGAGGGAGGCGCGGAGGAGCCTCATGCCCTTCTCCACGTTGAGGGCCGTGCGGACGCCGGGCAGCGACAGGCCCAGTTCAACCAGGGTGATCGCCACGGCCGGCTGCATGCCGACAAGGACGGTCTCCGCGTCCAGCACGCGCGCCATGCCGGAGATGTTGGCGATCATCCGGCCGATGAAGGAATCGACGATTTCCAGGGCGGAGATATCGATCAGCACTCCGCGCGCGCCCGTCTCGCTGATGCGATTGGTCAGGTCGTCCTGGAGCGTCATGGCCAGGCGGTCGTGCATGTCCACCTGGATGGTGACGAGCAAGAAGGGACCCATCCGCAGGATCGGAATACGTTCCACGGGAAGTTCCTTTCTCAAACTTGCGCACGGGAACGAACGACAGTCAGGCCAGCGCGCTGAAGGGCCAACTTGAGCGCTTCGGCCAGACTGGCCTTGGTGCTGACGTTGCCAAGGTCCACTCCGAGGTGGACGATGGTCTGGGCGATCTGGGGACGGATGCCGCTGATAATACATTCCGCGCCCATGAGGCGAGCGGCCGTCACGGTCTTGATGAGGTGCTGGGCGACGAGGGTATCGACGGTGGGAACGCCGGTGATGTCGATGATGGCGATTTCCGCTCCGGTCGTGACGATCGTCTGGAGCAGGTTCTCCATGACGGTCTGGGTGCGGGCGCTATCGAGGGTGCCGATCAGCGGCACGGCCAGGATGCCCTCCCACAGTTTGACGACCGGAGTCGAGAGTTCGAGCATGTCCTGCTGCTGGCGCGTGATGACGTCCTCGCGCGTCTTCTGATAGGCCTCGGTGGTGAACAGACCGAAGTGATCGATCATCTGGCTCGTTTGCCATATTTCGTCGGCGAGGGCGTCGGCATCGCGTCCCACTTCGTTGCGCAGGTGAACGAACAGAGGCTTCTTCAGGGAGAACAGGAAGGTGGCGGTTTCCGAGGGGCTGAAGCCCTGCTGGCTTCGCATGCGCGACAATTCGGTGAGCATCTCGCGCACTTCTTGCCAGCGAGGGCCATCGAGGTCGCCGAGGTTGCCGTCCTGTGTGGCCTGCAGCAGCAGGCCCAGGAACTGGGTACACTGCTTTCGCAAATCGCTGTCGCGAACGGATTGTTGCCGGAGGGTGGCCTTCTGCTCCTGAACCCACTCATTCAACAGTTCCGCTTCGTGTTTCTTCAGGATATCGGGAAGTCTGCTCTTGCTATTCGAGT
>JBBSDR010000524.1:0-5569 GCA_038240465.1 Gemmatales bacterium | reverse complement strand
CTCATCAGTCGCTAGAGTACCGGACGCCGGCTGAGGTGTATGGTCGAGACAGGCTCCGGCGGGCGTGAGGCGGAGCATTCTTTTTCCCTCCGCCGCCGCCCCTCAGCCGGTGTGAAGGGTCGGCGGCGGAGGGAAAAAGAATGCCAGAAGAGAGGAAGCGGAGCAGAGGCAAGCGTCAACGGGTCGTGGAATTCAGCTCCCGAAGGTGTAGCTTAGAATTCCACTTTTTTGGTCTAGACAATGGGGTCCACTTTAGAGGGTAGGGGGGGTGGTGAGGCTAGACTTGTCACACAGTCGCCTCTTCGGGATAGGAGATTCGGACAAATTCAAAGCCAAGGACTGCCGAAAGAGGTCCCCATTCTCCCGCGTTGCTTGATAGTGCGTGTGTGGCGGTGCCTTTCGCCTCCAAAGCGATGAGGCAATCTCCGGCATTTCGGCAATCCCCATGAGAGAGGTCCGCGTTTGGATCCTGCAGCACCTTCTGAAAAATCTCAACCGCTCGCTGAAGCTGAACAGATTGTCCTAGATGAGGCTGTAGCGATGAGGCCAGGGATGGACCTTCTTCCCGTATCAATGTCTCAACTCGGCAGTGTTTGTTCTTTCCTCGCCTGCATTTTGGGAGGTTCACCTCGAAAACCGCTTTCTTTTTCCGCGGTTGCTCCTTAGCGCGGTCGCAGGCTAGGCGATCATTCAGAACCTGATCAACGCTGTCTATAAACCATTTGTAGAGTCGCGGGATGATGTTCTCAAGTAGGAGCCTGGCTTTCTCTGCCAACAGACGGTCACGCTCCTCCGTGATGACGAAGGAAGATGCGTTAATCTGGATCGTGTTGTTGAAGATGTGGGCGCGGAGGCTAATTTGCTGACCTTGTTTTTCGAGCAAGGCATCCCTGACTTGCGTGAATCGGGCTCCGGCCCTGCGAAGCTGATTGTGGATGGTGATACATTCTTGGATGATTGTTGCCTTGAACTCCACCAAAGAAATCCCAGTTGCGAATTTCCAGCCGAAATCGTCTAAGAGTTGTTCGAGCTTCTTCTTGCGCGACTCGGTCTTGCGCCGATCGAGTTGTACGGTGGTGTCAAGAAGCGCGCGGCGCTGATTGCGGTCTACGATCGGAGGAACTTCACGGCTTGTCTCTTCTTGATGCGACATCGTCGTTGACCTCTTCAATTCTATATCGCTTCAAAACCTGCGGCGCGCAAATGGTGCCTCGAAACTCATTCAATTCGTGTGACTTCATGAAATCATAGCAGGCTTTGACGGCTGCCTCATCCACAAGGTATCGGACTCGAAGGAAGCGGACAACATCGTTAAGGAATTCAACGTGGTGTCTCTCCCATCGCGTATTGTTTACCTGAGACTGCACTGCAACCACAATGCGCTTGAGGCATTCTCCTTCGCCATACGGGTAAGCATACAGCTGCTCGAGTAATTCCTCGACCTCGACCACAACTTCAGCGCCTTCGTCGCTTACCACATCGTCGATAAGGAAGGCATAGATCCGCCCCAACTCTCGGCGTATCTCGTCACATAGCCGCCGGAAAGCTGGATAGAGCGCGAATTCTTGAGGATATCGTTTAGGAGCGGACTTCTCCTTGCCTCTGACACCGACTCCCCCGCTAGAAGAAACAATCGGGAGACTCGATGGATCTGAGACGCTTTGGCTTGTTTGCACCTCCGTTCGAGAGAGGTCTTCCCCCTTTACGACCGGCTCTGCTTCACTGGCGGCTTTGCCTGCGAACTCAGACCGGACTTCACGATAAGGAAAAGAACGACCCTGCGCCATTACGCACCTCCAAGACGGAGATCGGAGACATCAGACAGGACCGAATTTGCCCACTGCCAAGCTTGCTGCAGAAAAGTTGGAAGGTCAAATTCGTCGGCGTTAAACTCCGTCTCGAAAGAGTCCTCAACGTCGAGCTGCACCGCCACTGGGGCGATTGGCGGATGTAGTTTTCGCAGTTTGTTGAGGCCCTGAATTGCATCCCTCTGACGATCCCCGAGTTGGCGGGCTCGCTTCAGCATGCGCTCATCGAAAGGCGGTTGTCTCTCCTGACGAACCACCTGGCTCTGCAATCGGCGGCGCCGATGCACCAGACTGTCGTTCCACGTGACATCATCCTCCGTTACCAGCACAGACTCGAGATTACCGATCGGGCCACCGAGGATTCGGACTAGCGTTGGATGTGGGGTGCAGATCCCAAGGCTCATCAGGTACTTGCTGGCCTCCTGAAGTTCATTCTCCTCGAACCCTCTCTGTGCAAACACTCGCAACGTCGGGGCATTAATCCGTTTGATTTCAAAGGTCTGCCAGAGCGTATCGTATATTTTACAAGTTTGATCGAGAAAGTGCTCGAAAGAGACGAATTCGGTTTGCGTGACAGTCATTGCCTCCGAGCTAAAGGCGCCCGCCATCCCCAACTGATCGTTTTTGATGTTTCCGGATTTTGGGGACGTTTCTGTCGTAATCCAGTCCGCGGTCAGCACGTTCTCTAATTTGATGAGCGCCTCGCCGCATCGGTCAAGGTAGCGGTATCCCTGGATGAAACGAATAGTCGCGTTGATCGCGTGAACCTTCAAGGACGAGCCTACCGGCATCGCTTCACCCCTCAGATTGCGGCAAGACAGCGTTTGCGCCAGACTTACACATCCTACCAGAGAGTTCCTTTCGTCGCAAGAAAACCTTCGGTGTCCTGATCGCACGTTGGGGCCTTGATCGTCGTTTGGGCCACCATACATGAACATCGGTCCAGTTGAGTGGATGTAAAGCCTTGCAGAACCGGCTAATTGGTGATTCGCACGGTTGGACAGCGGCCCAAACGACGATCAAGGCCCACGTTGGAGAAGGGGGGTGGCACAGTCCCGCCCAGTAACTATGAACAAAGGTACATAATGGCCAAGACCCAGCAATGCCCACAAACGGAGGCCGGACCGACCGGATGAGCCGACTCGCCACGGCTCATTCGCCTGCCGTCGCGACACGCCATCAGGTTCGCCCACTCGCGGGCTGCGTCCGCATCGGCGAAGGCCCGAGACGGTGCCAGACTGCCTGCCATGTCCGGCACAACGCGATACCGCGGCTTGCTGTTCATCGGCGTGCCCTCTGACGTTTCGAGCGCTGGACCCTGAGCACGTCGAGGAATGCCGGCAGGAAGATCAACCCGCCCAGAGCGAGCGAGCAAAGCATCAAGAGGGTTTCCACGGTCATTCCTTCGCTGGGTGAAGAGAAAAGGGCATCCTTGCCCATTCGTCGCGTCCTTGCCTTGCTGGTCACACCGCCGCGGACTTCCTCTTGCCGTTCCTTGTCCCCTCGATGGCGAGCGGTTCGCCGGCCGACTGCTCCTCGATGCCGAGCCGCTGTCGCAGGGCGTCCCGCGCGGCCTCCAGATCAGCGGCCATTCCCTCAAGGGCCGTGGCGATCCGTTCGCTGGCGGCCTCGCTGCGGTCCATGCCGCCGAACAGCCGTTTGAGCCATCCGATTCCGACCATTGCGTATCCCTCCTGAGTAAGCCACGATGGGCGATGTCGTGGCCGTGTGGTGTTGTTTGCCGTCGTCTTGCCCTCTGGCATCCGTCAGGCTGCGTCATCCGTCTCCGCAAGGGCGAAGACTCCGGGCAGGTCCGCCAGGCCGCAAGCGGCATCCTCCGCAATCGTCCGCAGGGTGGTCACCAGTCCGGCCTCGGTCATCGTGCCGGCCTCGTGCGCCCTCACTGCGTCGTCGGCCGCATTCCAGATCGCATCCAGGGCGGCCGCCATCTCGTCCTTCATTCCTTGCATCGTCGGGGTTCCTTCGCGTGTGTGGGTCGAGAGAAGGGCATCCTTGCCCGTGTCTTGCGTCCTTGCGCGCGGGGTTGTTCAGGCCGCCTGTTCGTGTGGCGTCTCCGCGTCATCCGTCTCCGGCGTCGTGACCACACCGGGCAGCACCAGCCCACACGCCGTATCGAGCAACCCATGCAGCGCCTGCGTCCGGCGCGGCAGGGCGTCGAGGTTGCCCTTCAAGGCTTCCGTGAAGGCCGAGAACAGGCGATAGCCGGTCTTGCCGATCGTCCTGAATGCCTCGTGACGTGGTTCGCGCCACTCGCGCAGCACGTCCGGCACAGCGGTCACAGGCAGCACGCGGGCATCGAGGGCGCGAATGACCAGATCGTGTGCCTCGCCGTCCGCGATCTCCCGCGAGCGATAGGCCGCGAAACGGGTATCCTGCGTGTGGCGAAGCGTCCCGAGCTGGCCGATGGCGCGGCCGATAAGTTGCGGCAGGTCGCGTTCGACGTGAACCGTGTGCTTGCGAGCCAGGCGAACCTCGCCAGAGAAAGAAAGGTTGTCGCACACGAAGACCGAAGCGCCGACCACGAGTCCGGCCGGGAATTTCTTGTCGTGACTGTTCCTGATGCCGATGACCAGGCCGAAGTCGGTGTCATCCTGACCGTTCGCGACCTGGAGCAGACCGAAATACCTCGCGCCATTATGCGTCAGGCCGTGTGATTCGGTGACGACGCGCAGGCCGTTGCCTTCGAGGGTTGACTGAACGCCGGCGAGCAGGCGTGAGTGAGCGATCGGCACATACGTTGACGTGCGCGGCGGCATCGGTGCCAGGGCGAGTTGATCGCGTTCGACGGTCGCGGCGCCGGTGTGCAGACAGAGCCTTGATACATGAGTCATGATGATTCCCCTTTGCTGTGTTCGATGTCTTGTGTTCGGTGTCTGATGATGTCGATGGTTGAGAGAGAAGGGCTTCCTTGCCCCGTGCCGGCGTCCTGCTCATGCCGCGTCGTATTGCGAGTGGAACGCCTCTGCCTCGGCATCTGCCCATTCGCCCGCGAGATAGTCCGCCTCATCGTCCTGATGCACGTCGTCGGCATCGGCGCGAGCGGCCTTGTCCTCGATGGTCCCGGCGTCGAGAGCAGGCAGCTTGCCGGCAGCGACCAGCGCCTTCACCGCCTTGCGGTGTTTGCAGCCTTCCGGCCGATCCGCCTGGAAGGTGGCGTCCGGGCAATCGCACGTCGAGCAGTCCGGCGCGATGTCGTAGTGCGTGGACTCCTGACGCTTCGCGTCGAATCCGAATAACTGGAAGCAGCCGGAGCAGACACGGACGAAGTAGGGCTTGCCGTTGATCTCGATCTCGCCCGTCTGGTTCTCGACGGGGCCGACCGTGCCGACAGGCTGGAGGACGCGGACCTTGCCGCAGACGGGAGCGAGGGGCTTGCGTTGACGGGGCTTGCGGGAAGTGGTAGCGTTCATCTATCGAGTCTCCTTAGCGGGGGCCTTGATACCGGGCTGGCGGAAAGGTAAGAGCTTCCGCCAGCCCACTTTGTTTTGTGCTTGCCTATTCGCATCCGACACAGTTATAATACGGCAACTGCTGGACATTGTCAACGGCAACTGCCGTATTTATCTGAAGTTTTTTCACGACATGATGAGAGACGAAAATGGAAGCCGCCGGCTGGTTCGGACAACGGCTCAAGGAGCTGAGAGAACAGGCTGGGCTATCGCAACCTGCCCTTGCTGAAAAGGCGGGGATGTCGAAGGGCGGAGTTGCTGACCTGGAGCAAGGAAGGCGCTTGCCGGGAT
>JBBSDR010000523.1:0-5570 GCA_038240465.1 Gemmatales bacterium | reverse complement strand
CGACACGACAGCGAAGTCCGCCGGCAACCGGCTGCTCGGATCGCTTCAGCGGGCTGAGCGGATAGGCGATTTCGACGGTGCTGGCATAGGGACAACTCGGTCCCATCAGCCGGCCGCGCAACTCCGTCGCCGCCGTCACTGTCTCGGGATAGACCGTGATCCACACTTCGGCCGACACGGGATCGAGTGAGCGATCTTCCAGCAACACCTTGACGATGCGATTGGTCATGCGCTCCTCACAAGATCAGCATTGCGTCGCCGTAACTGAAAAACCGATACTCCTGCTCGACGGCAACGCGATAGGCTTCGCGCATCGATTCCTCTCCCGCGAAGGCGGCGACGAGCAGCAAGAGCGTCGAGCGCGGCAGATGGAAATTCGTTACCAGAGCGTCAACGCAGCGGAAAGTGTACGGCGGGCGGATGAACAGTTCCGTCTCGCCGCTCCATTCGCCCGCGGATGCCGACTCCAGAACGCGAACCGACGTGGTGCCGACAGCGACGACGCGGCCGCCCCGGAGCTTGCACTCGTCGATCGCTTGCCCCGTCTCCAGCGGCAGCCGTCCCCATTCGCGATGCATGCGATGCGTCTCGACATCGCCCTTGATCGGCTGGAAGGTGCCGATGCCGACGTGCAGCGTGACGAAGGCGCGCTGGATGCCGCGCTGCTCCAGGCGCTCGAACAACTCCGGCGTGAAGTGCAGGCCGGCAGTCGGAGCAGCGACCGCGCCGTCCTGGCGGGCGAAGACGGTCTGATAGCGTTCGCGGTCCTCTTCGCGCGCCTGACCCTTGCGGATGTAGGGCGGCAACGGCATCCGTCCATGTCGTTCCAGCAATTCCGCTGGGTCGCCGGGACGGTCAGGGCGGGCGAACCAGTGGCCGTGTTCCTGGCGCGCCAGCGTCAGCCGCAACAGACCCGGTTCGACGAGGATGACGTCTCCCGCATGGAGCCGGCCGCGCGTCTGACAGAGCATTTCCCAGGCGCCGTCCGGCGCCGTCCCGAGAAATAGTCCCTCCCACTTGCCGCCCGTCATTTCGCGTTTTCCCAGCAGTCGGGCGGGAAGGACGCGAGTGTCGTTGAGGATCAGCAAATCGCCGGAGGCCAGCAACTCCGGCAGATCGCGAAAGACGTGATGAGCGAGCGAGCCATCGTCACGGCGGAGGACGAGCAGGCGCGAAGCATCGCGGGGCGAGGCTGGCTCCTGAGCGATGAGATGTTCCGGCAACGGATAGTCGAGCATGGCTACCAGCCCCGAACGCGAGTTTTGAAGTTGCGATGTTGAGGAATGTCAGAAGAGAATGGCCACAAAAAACACAAAAAGTCACAAAAAGGCAAGGAGAGGGGTTGTCCGACGATCGGTTGCCGCCGACTATTCATCACTCTTCTTTTTCGTGACTTTTTGTGCTTTTTGTGGCCATTCTCTTGCTCAGCGCAACTTCAAAGAGCACGAGCGAGGGGTGCTTGTGAAGGACCCGTCGCTGGCGCTCGGGGCTGGTAATAAACCGCTCACTTGAACGACTTCAGCCACTCATCGAAGCCCTTCTTGTACTCCGCGACCGTGGCGGCGGGACCGGTGAGCTTGATGTGATAGACCTTGCTCGGCCCCTCGAAATGGACGCCGAGCAGGCGATAGTTCTCGCGCTTGGTCTTCTGTCCGGCCTGCATGTTCGGAGGGCCTTCGAGGTAAGTCCCCTGAACGTCCAGGTACATGGCCTGGCAGCCGGCGATCTTCAATTCCTCGACCTTGGCCACATCGTCGATCTTCTTGCCCTCGGGCGGCTGGAACTGGGCCTTCCAGCGATCGATATTGGCTTCAGCCGTGCCGCCAAGGGCCTTGAAGATGACCAGTTCGGCGTCGGCGCTATCGCCCTCGACGCGCGGCAGGCGGAACTGGAAATAACGCATCTGGTTGCTGGGCGGCTCCTCCTTCCAACTGGCCGGCGGCGTCGCCTTGAGGCTGTCGAACTCGACCACGGTTGCCGACTGGGAGCGGTCGATTTTCTTGGCCTCCTTGTCGCTGGAACTGCAGCCCAGGCCAAGGAGCAGCAGCGGCAAAATCGCTCGTCGCGTCATGTTCGTCCTCACGCGGTTGCCCATCATTACTTCTTGAATCCCTTCAACCATTCGTCGAATCCTTTCTTCGCCTCGGCGACGGTCTTGGCCGGGCCGGTGAGCTTGATGTGATAGGGGTTGTCCGGCCCCTCGAACTGGATGGCCAGCATGCGATAGTTCGGCTTGCGCTTCTTCTGCGCCGCCGGGGCCATCGGCGCTCCTTCGAGGTAAGTTCCCTCGATATCGACGTACATCACCTCGCAGCCGGCGATTTTCATCTCCTCGACCTTGGTCACATCGTCGATCTTCTTGCCCTCGGGCGCGATGAACTGCGCCTTCCAGCGTTCGAGGTTCGCCTTCTTCGACCCACTGAGGCCCTTGAAGAGGGCCAGGTCGGCGTCGGCCTCGTCGCCCTTGGCGCGCGGCACGACGAACGTGGCCAGGCGCAACTTGCTGGGCGATGGCGCCTCCTTCCAGTTGGCCGGCGTCGTCGATTTGAGGCCGTCGAACTCAATGTCGGTCCCCTTGTCGGCCGCGAAGGCCGTCACGGTCAGGCACAGCAGCAGGCAGGCAGCGCGTTTCATGAGCGTTCTCCATGTGAGGCGACATCTTCAACTTACCGGCTTGCCGCGCGCGGCGGCAAGAGGCATGTATAACTTCCGGGAGGAGATACCCCTTATGCTTCGCATCCCTCACTTCATCGACAATCGTTTCGTCGAGCCGGCCTCGGACCAGTATCTGCCCGACCGCGAGCCGGCGACCGGACAGGTCCATGCCGAGGTAGCCGACGGCGACGAAAGCGACGTGGCGCTCGCTATCGAGGCGGCGGCGCGTGCCTTCCCGGCCTGGTCGCGTACTCCCGTCGCCGAGCGCTCGCGTCTGCTGCTCGAGATCGCGCGCCGTATTGATGAACGGCTCGACGAGTTGGCTCGCGCCGAGAGCATCGACACGGGCAAGCCGATTCGTCTGGCTCGCAGTGTCGATATTCCGCGCGCCGCCGCCAACTTCCGCTTCTTTGCGACTGCGATCCTGCACACGCACTCGGAAGCCTATCGTACCGACAGTCTCGCCCTCAACTATGTTCTGCGCCAGCCGGTCGGTGTGACGGCTCTGATCTCGCCCTGGAACTTGCCGCTCTATCTGCTGACATGGAAGATCGCGCCGGCTCTTGCTGCCGGCTGCACCGCCGTCGCCAAGCCATCGGAGTTGACGCCGCTGACAGCCCATTTGCTGGCCGAGATTTGTCAGCAAGCGGGATTGCCGCCGGGCGTCCTCAACATCGTCCACGGTCTCGGCGCGAAAGTCGGCCCGCCGCTGGTGACGCATCCACTGGTCCGGGCCATCTCCTTCACGGGCGGCACAGCGACGGGGGCGGAGATTGCCAGGCAGGCCGCGCCGCTGTTCAAGAGACTCACGCTGGAACTGGGAGGCAAGAACCCGAACCTCGTCTTCGCGGACGCCAATCTCGACGAGGCGCTGCCGGGCTGCGTTCGCGCCGCCTTCGACAACCAGGGCGAAATCTGTCTGTGCGGCTCGCGTCTGTTTGTCGAGGAGTCGATCTTCGCGGACTTCGTCGCGCGCTTCGTGGAGGCGACACGGAAACTGCGCATTGGTGATCCTCTGGAGCCAGCGACCGATGTAGGCGCACTGATCTCGCAAGAGCATCGGGAGAAGGTTGAATCCTATCTTCAGTTGAGCGAGAAACTGGGCGGGACCCTGTGTTGTGGCGGACAGCGCCCGAAACTGGAAGGACGCTCGCGCGAGGGGTATTTCCTCGAACCGGCCGTGATCGCCGGCCTCGATCCGGTGTGTCGAGTCAATCAGGAGGAAATCTTCGGCCCGGTGGTGACGGTGACGCCATTCCAGAGCGAGGCGGAGGTGGTGCGGCTGGCGAACGGCACGCGCTTCGGGCTGTCGGCGTCCTTGTGGACGCGCGACCTGGGCCGGGCGCATCGAGTGGCCGAACAGTTGGAGACGGGAACGGTGTGGGTGAACTGCTGGCTGCTGCGCGATCTGCGAACGCCGTTTGGCGGCGTGAAGGATAGCGGCGTCGGTAGAGAGGGCGGCGACGAGGCGCTGCGGTTCTTCACCGAGCCGAAGACGGTGTGCGTGAAATATCCGATCTCCGAAGAGGGTTGTTCACGAGGACAATCCGGATGACGCAGCGCCGATGATCCGCAATTTCCGGCATGCGTCGAGATAGGTCCGCTCCAGGTCAACAGAAAGAATCACGTCTCCGGGAAGGGCGAGCGGCAGAGTCGGCAGGGTGTGTCCCAGGGCGAGGGGCATGAGCCAGGCGTCAATTTCATCCGCGTCGCCCCGCTGCACAGGCCGATAAGCTGCCGCATAGAGCAAGGGATTCGCGGGAAACAGAAATTGCTCCGATTGCGGCAGAAGAGTCGCGATTTCATTGTGCAGGTTCGAGTGACGGTTTGTCACAATATCGACGAAAATGAGACTGATTCCCTGGTTCAGGTAGCTGGCGCACTTGACGGCGAAGGCCCGACGGTGTTCGGTGCGATCCTTGTTGGCCGGGCTGATCAGTTCGATGGCGGCGACCAGGGTCGGCCCTGTTTCGGTGCCGATGATCCGCACCTCGAAGGTGTCCGAAAACGTAGCGGGCATCACCAGTGTGGGCGTGCAAGGCTGGGAACCCGGAAGCGGCGCGACGGGCAGGGCCGCGCCGCGGCGCGCAAAGGTAGCGGCATCAATCTCAACCCGAGTCCCCATGTGCAACTCCGGTTCGGCGAAGTAACCCGGAGGCAGCAGGCGCTCGTTGAGGTCATCGACCAGGGCGTTGGCCCATTTCGAGTGGAACCCTTCCCAGTGACGCTCCTCGCTCAGCGGTGGATGAAAATGATCCAGCAGAGGCATAATGGGTTCTCGATTATCAAGAGTCGCGGTTGCGTATGCTGCCATTTCGCGCTGTCTCGGCCCGCTCCTGTTCCAGTTCATCGACGAGCGACTGCCCATCAAACGGGATGCCCTGTTTCAGGCAATATCGCCGTGACTCTTCCAGGATTTCGGCCGCGCGGACCAGTTCACCGGACTCCCAGTAGAGAATCGCCAGCAGATCGAGGCGGTCGCTCAACTCATCCGGATTGAGCCGGGCCGACGGCGGAACATCCAGGGTCAAATAGTGGCGAATCATCTCGATCTCGCGCTGGCGCGCCTGAATGGCGGACCACAGATCGCCGGACAACTCTGCGACAATCGACCGGCACGACGCGCCCAGAATGGCCTCGCAGTGAGGGTCCACTTTCGCAATGAGGGGGCCGAGACGGTCCGCAAAGCGCTTCGCCTGGGCGCGGTCCTCACGGTCGTAGTACCAGTAGAGGACTTTGTGGTAGAGGTAATCGACCTGTTCCCAGTCGCCCTGAAACTTACGCTTCGTCGCTGGAGCTTTCGCTGGCATCGTCGGGCCTTCAGCGTCTTCAAATTCAATTTCCAGGTTTCGATGTTTAGCCGCGAGCCTCTGGCGAGCGCGTGCGAAGAACGCGCTCGCCAGAGGCTCGCGGCT
>JBBSDR010000522.1:0-5578 GCA_038240465.1 Gemmatales bacterium | reverse complement strand
TCCGCCCCACATGAGAAACCACCTTGCCGCAGGAAGAATATAGCTAACTCCGGCAGCCGCCTGCCTGTTTTCAAGAGCCAGGGCGCTGTACATCGTTGACAAGGTGTTACGGAGGGAATCATGGAAGCGCGTATCCACTTCATCACTCTCGGCGTCCGCGACTTTGCCAATGCCGTCCGCTTTTACCGTGACGGCCTCGGCTGGCCGCTTTCCCGTGCCAGCGTGGACGATGTGGCCTTCTTTCACCTCGGGGGCCTTGTGCTGGCGTTGTACCCCTGGGACAAACTCGCCGCGGATGCCGGTGTTCCGGCTGACGGGTCCGGCTTTCGAGGAGTTGCGTTGGCGCACAACGTCAGGCAGAAGCAAGAAGTGAACGACGTCCTGGCGCTGGCGGTATTGGCCGGGGCCACTCTGATCAAGCCTGGCCAGGATGCCTTCTGGGGTGGCTACAGCGGCTACTTCGCCGATCCAGAAGACTACTCTTGTGGGAAGTCGCCTGGAACCCACACTTCCCCTTCGCGGACGATGGCAGTTTGCTTCCCCCTTGAGCCAAACCCGGGCACTAAGAATAGTCTGACACCTAGCCTGTTCGTTCGACTGGGTGCTCATCAAGGAGGCAGACTCCCATGCTTCTCGAAGCGCTAGACGGCGAGAACATCTTCGTCATCCACAACCTGCTCTCTCCCGAAGAATGTGCCACTCTGATCGCCCGGAGTGAGACACTCGGCTACGAGGCGGCGGCGGTTGGAGGCGAATTGCTGCCGCAACTCCGCAACAATGGTCGCGCGTTCCTTGAGGATGCCGCCCTGGCCGCGTACCTCTGGGAGCGAGCGGCCCCGTTCGTGCCGCCGTGGCGAAACGGTTCGGCGGCGTGTGGATTGCACGAGCGATTCCGCTTTTACCGCTACGAGACAGCAGAGCAATTCGGGGTGCACTACGACGGCTCGGTTCGCCGGGGCGACAACGAGGAGAGCCATCTCACGTTCATGGTCTACCTAAGTGACGTCGATGAGGGAGGCGAGACGAACTTTTACCGCACAGGTGGAATCGTCGAGTTCGCGGTCCAACCGCATCGGGGGAGGGCTTTGGTATTCGACCACCTTCGTCTCCACGAGGGAGCGGCCGTCCGGAGGGGGCGGAAGTATGTCTTGCGCACGGACGTCATGTACCGCCGGCAAGAAGAAGTCTCCCCGCAGTGACTTCCGATTCCAGTGTGGTGAAGGGACTCAGCATTCAACACTTCAACTTACGGTATCGAACTCGTCGCTGTCCGATACTGCAGATTCGGTAGCCCCCATGCGGCAGATCAATACGTCATCATCAGCAAGAAGAAAAGCGCGGGCATGAGGCATCGTGGCCCCCGCCGTCAGGTTCCGACATCGTGCCGACAATCGCGCTATTGACGGCGATGCTGTCGCAAGCGGACAATGGGGACATCCCAATTCTGAAGCCAGCAACGAGAACAGCACATGCGTGCAGCCGGCGAAGACGCGAAAGTGAATGGATTATGAAACTGAATATGCATCTCCTTGTCAGCACCGCGTTCTGTCTGGGAGTCGCTTGTTGCGCCCAGGGCCAGGACAGTTCGAGTACGCCTGACAAGTCCTCCGATCAGCAGATCGCTCGAATCCGGAAAATCCTTTCCGAGTCAGTCATCGAGACACAGGAGGTGAAAGAGACGTCCCCGGCCGAATCCTTGAAGGCCCTCGAAGCGGCCTTGCCTAAGGACAAAAAGATGACCCTGCGCTTTGATGAGAAGGCGTTCGGCAAGGACTTCTCCCAGATCGCGAGCGTGAAGTTCAACGTCCCCCGCTCGAAGATGTCACTTCGGCAGGCCCTTGTCAATATCCTGAGCCGGCTGCCCAAAGAACTCGAAGCGGAATACGGCATTGAGCCGAACGGCATTGTGATCACTCGTGCGAGCTTGCTCGGTCATTCAGTGACTTATTCGCTCCGTGGGCTGCTCAAGGAAGTACCGGCGCTGTTTTCCGAACAGCAATTCCAGAAGTTGGAGAATTTCAGAGACCTTGAAGCAACCGACGCACTTGGCTTGCTCGTTCGATTCCTGATGAACAATGTGGACCTCCGCTCCTGGGAATCGATCCGTGTGATGAACGGCGTTCGCCTGGTGGTCTTCGCGTCTCCGTTCAAGCAGGAGGAAATCGGCGACCTTCTGGTCTATTTACGCCGTCAATGTGATTTGAACGTCGTGATGAACGCTCGCCTCTATGAGGTGGACCGGGCGTTTTACATCAAGCACATCGCGCCCCTCGTTGCCGCCGACAAGCCCTCGGAAGAGCCAGGGGGCATCGTCAGTATTGACGGCCCGTTGTTCAAACGGATCGCGCGGCAGAAGTTCCTCCTGGAGAGCGAGGATGTTAAGATTCGACCGACACGGAAGGAGATCTTTATTTCGCACCAGGACGCTGTACGGTTTACCGCCGGCCCGAAGCAGGGAAAGGAGGAGCGCGCTCCGCTCGGCACCGCACTGCCCGGCGTGTCCTTCGAGGTGCGTCCGGTCCTCAGTATGGATCGACGTTTTCTGCGGCTGCACATTTCGCAGCACGTTATTCACCTCGTCGGGATCGGCAAGATCAAGATCGTGGACCCCGCGACGGGCAAGGATGTGGAAGTCGAGTCACCGAACCTCCGCAAGACCACCGAGAGCGGAACGGTTCAGGTCCCCGATGGCGGAGCGATCGTGATGCCGGTGACATATCGGCCGCAGGGCAAGGAGTACGAGAACAAGGTGTGGTTGCTCGTGGCCCGGCCTTACATCTGGATTCAGGAGGAGGTGGACGTTATCCGGAAAGGGGGCGGCGACCTGTCCTCGAAAGAGATCTGGGAGAGCGACGTTCCGAATGATACCGAAGCAGCTCCCGTGAAACCCTTGAAGCGATTGCCTGATAACGACGAGGTGCGGGAAATCCTGCAGGCACTCGTGACAGACGTGTTGACGAATCCCCAATTGAAGGACACTCGAGAATTTTACGGCACAGCGAAAGACAGGACGGTCGGGATTGTCGATAATGAAAAACTGGGCTGGCCTCGACACTTCAAGCCGGAAACGCCAGGCCACAAACTGGTGGAGGTAAGGCGGGATCCGTTTGAAGACGGCCGCCGCATCCTTGGCATCACCATTCACAAGTTCGACCTGAAGCAGAAGAAGGCGGACATCTTGGACACGCCGATTGAGATCAGTTTGTTCAACGCGGGCGGCAGCGCCAACGGCGCAGTCATCGGCGGCTGCATCGTCTACTACGTTCCCAAACTCGTCGGCAAACGCTGGACAGTCGAGTATCAGGGTTCGTTGGATCCATGATGCATCATTGACGGAAGGGCCGCCATGCGTGCAATCCGTCTCACGTCTGCCCTCGAGTTCTCATCATCAAGCAAAGTGCCGAGGGTCACCTGATCCTTCAAGGTTGTCTCCGGTAATTCAGCCCGGGTGACGAATTGCCTGGTCGAGCGATTGTCATAGGAGGGAATATCCATGTGTATCGAACGTCTCGCCCTTTTGACCCTGGCGTGCAGCCTCTCTGCCTTCGCTGAAACGCTATCCATTCCCCCAGACGTTTCGAGTCTGGTGCAACTGGAGCCGAACACGCGCCTGTTCCGGAAGACGCCGCCGACAAACGAGGAGTCGAAAAAGTTCTATCGCCTTGCGGGCCTTTCCCGGCATGAGGTCATTCTTGCCGTCGGACACCCGAGCGATGTAATTCGCTTCGACGACGGGACCGAGGTGTGGTGGTATGAGTGGGACTTTCCAGCCATGGTGAACTTCCGCGACGGCTGCGCCGGCGGTGCCGGCTTTGGGTATCAATCATATGTCATCCCGTCACCTACACTGATCGAGGCAGAGTGAGAGGGTGAAGACAAAGAAAAGGGGACAGACAAAGAAAAGGGGACAGACCCCGAACCAAATTATCCGCGCGTCAAGCGCATCATCCACCTGTTCATGAACGGCGGTCCTTCGCAGGTCGATACGTTCGATCCCAAGCCCGAACTCGAAAAGTATCACGGCCAGAAGCCGCCCGCGTCCGACAAGAAGACGGAACGGCGCACCGGCAACCTGATGAAGTCGCCCTACAAGTTCGCCCGCGCCGGCAAGTCCGGCCTGCCCGTCAGCGAGATTTACCCCGAACTGGCGAAGTGCGCCGACGATCTGTGCGTCATCCGTTCGATGCACACCGACGTCCCCAATCACGAGCCGTCCCTGCTCATGATGACGTCCGGCAACACGCAGCCATTGCGGCCCTCACTGGGATCGTGGCTGCTGTACGGCCTGGGCAGCGAGAACCAGAACTTGCCAGGCTTCGTCGTCCTCTGTCCGGGTACGCCGGTCGTCGGCCCCGCGCTGTGGGGCAATCGCTTCCTGCCCGGCATCTACCAGGGCTGTCACATCAATAACAGTTCGCTCAATCCGCAGAGCATCATCGGCAACATTCGCAACAACTATCTCTCGTCGGACTCGCAGCGCAAGCAACTCGATCTGCTGCAGAAGATGAACGAGATGCACCTGGCGAAGCGAGACGGCGACGCCCAGCTCGAAGCCCGCATCCAGTCGCTGGAAGTGGCCTTCCGCATGCAGACGGCCGCCGTCGAGGCGTTCGACGTCAACCGCGAGACGACGCTGACGCGCGACCTCTACGGCAAGGGCCAGTTCGCCGACGCCTGCATCGTCGCCCGCCGGCTGGTCGAGCGCGGCGTGCGCATGGTGCAGATTTTCCAGGGCGGCGGGCAACCGTGGGACGCGCACGGCGACCTCGCCAACAATCATCGCGGCCTGGCGAAGCAGAGCGACCAGGCCATTGCCGGACTGCTCAAGGATTTGAAGTCGCGCGGTCTGCTCGACGATACGCTGGTGATGTGGGGCGGCGAGTTTGGCCGAACGCCGACATCGGAAGGCAGCAATGGCCGCGACCACAACAATCTTGGTTTCTGCGTCTGGCTCGCCGGCGGCGCTGTCAAGGGCGGCATGGCTTATGGGGCGACGGACGAGTTCGGCTTCGCAGCGGTCGAGAAGCGCGTCCACGTCCACGACCTGCACGCAACGCTGTTGCACCTGATGGGCATCGATCACACAAAGCTGACCTATCGCTACAGTGGCCGGGACTTTCGGCTGACGGACGTACACGGCAATGTGGTCAAGGACATTCTGGCCTGAACGGGCGAAGGGGAGCATCGGGAGGCCAGCCCGACCTGTTCTCGGCTCGGGCCATAGGGTGCTTTTCAGGGGAAATGATGACCTCACGTCTTTTGTCGATGCCAGGACAGCGCGCGATATGCAATGATGCACATCAGACCAGGATTCGTTTCACGTTTCTGCCCCACACCCCCTGCTGCCAAGTTGCGTCCGCGGTACACGCCCGAATAGCCGCAACGCGAGGCCCTCGGAGCGGAGCGCGTGGTCGGAGGGTGCTTCGCACTTATGGGCAAAATTTTTCGGAATCCTTGTAACCGTTCATGCCTCACAAGGACCCTATTTATTAGACCTCGACGTAATCCGGACAAGGAGGAAGGGCTTCTTCGCCAACACCGCGCAACTTCAATGCGGCCACGGCCCAAAGACCGTGGA
>JBBSDR010000521.1:0-5583 GCA_038240465.1 Gemmatales bacterium | reverse complement strand
TGATCGTTCTCTGCTTGGAGTGCGCAGCAGCGTTGTTCCCAATCCGCACAACGACTACAGGTGCTATGCCTCATGTTTACCATGGCCATCTTTGTAGTCCGGCTACGTTTTTTGGCCAGATCGCCGGTGAACGGTTACGCTGAACCGTGCCGTGGCTCTGAAGTTTCTCGGCGAAAAATTGGAAAACCAGCCTGATGCGCTGGAACGGTTTCGTCGAGAAGCACAATCTGCCGCCAGGTTGCATCACCCAAATATCTGTCCTGTCTACGAATTCGGCCAGATCGAGGGAATGCACTATCTGAGCATGGCCTTCATCGTGGGGGAGCCGTTGTCAACTTTGGTGCAATCCTATGCTAAGAAACCCTTCCGAGAAGCCGGAACCTTAGTCCATACGCTTGCCCTGGCGCTTCACTATGCGCATGAAAATGAGATCATTCATCGCGACCTTAAACCGAACAATGTAATGATAGAGAAGCGAACGGGCAATCCTATTATCGTTGATTTTGGCCTCGCCTTTCTTGGAGATACAACTCGATTTACAGGCCGAGGGGAGGTGTTCGGCACACTGCACTACATGCCGCCCGAACAGGCGCGTGGGGAGACTGAAAAGCTCGATTCGCCCCAAGTTGACGTCTACAGCCTCGGAGCTGTCTTGTATGAGCTGCTCACCGGCAGGACACCTTTTCAAGGGTCACCAGCATCCCTCTACACACAAGTTCTCAACAGTGACCCCGCCCCCCCCTCCAAGTACCGGGACGAGCTCGCGCCTACAGTGGACGCAGTTTGCCTGAAAGCAATGGCGAAAGGCCCAGAGGATCGCTTCCGTACGATGGCTGACTTTGCCAAGAGCTTGGCAGAGTTATTGGACTTGCCCACTGCCAGCCCGATTCAAGCCCTCGAAGCGGTTGAAGGAAAAGAAGGGCAAGGGGCGAAACTATCAACTGTGGCTCCTGCTGGAATGAGACCCGCCACGGCTTCCCCCGATACCGCACCTCCAACGTTTAGCCCGCCAATGTCGGCGAGTCTGACTGTAGGCCCTGGGGGAGAAATGCCTTGCTTCACCGGACACGCGGACAAGGTCTATAGCGTAGCGTTCTCACCAAATGGACGTTACGCTGTTTCTGGAAGTCGCGACGCCACGATCCGCCTCTGGCGAATCGCAGATCATCACTGGTCCCGTTGCCTCATCGGACACAAAGGCGGCGTTCGGAGCGTGGCCTTTTTTCCCGACAGCCAACGTCTTCTTTCCGGCGGCTTTGATGGGACCGTAAGGATTTGGGATGTGGATTCGGGAGAAGAGATTGGCCAACTCGTGGGATGCAATAGCTGGGTCACCTGTGTGGCAGTCTCACATGATGGTCACCTTGTTCTTGCCGGGACTGCTGATGGAGTAGTTCGTCTGTGGAGCGTCGATCAGCCACGGGAACCGCAACGATTGAAGGGAAGCCACTCGGATCAGATCCGAGGAATCACTTTTTCCAGCACGGATCAATACATCTTGACTGCCGGCTTGGATCGGAACGTGCGCCTCTGGAAAGTTCAAACCAGGAGTGACGTGCCGCCCTCTCGCCAGCACCTTGACTGGGTCTACAGCGTAGCCTCCTCCTCCACTTGTGATGGTGAAGCCGCCGTATCCGGCTGCGCCGATGGAGCAATCCGCTTTTGGCCAGTGGCTCAACAAGATGGCCACTGCCTGATCGTCGGGCGACACGAAGGCTCTGTCTACAGTGTTGGGTTTGTGCCGCATGGATCACGAATCCTTTCCGGCGGTGCTGACGGAACAGTTCAGTTGTGGGAGAATCCGGAAGCAAGGGTGCCTTGCTGGCAGGGAAGGCACGGCAGTCCTGTTCTGAGTGTCGCTTGTTCGTCCGACGGCCTCCTTGCTCTCAGCGGTGGCTGCGACAAGAGTGTCCGACTCTGGCGATTGCCGAACCGCGGGCCGTCACGACCTGAGGTTGATTCAAGCCAACAGCGCGAGCAAAGGTAAGAGCCTCTTCGCTGAGACGACAGAAGGCAAAAAGGAAGGCAAAAGGGGTTGGACCCCGGACAGACGGGGTCGGACCCCAGACAGAGGGCGATGGGCCATGTAGCTGCCCGGCAACAACAAACAGAACGCCTACGTTTCCGACTGTTCGCGGATAATCCGACGGACGAAACTTCAGTAGGTGACACCGGTGCTCGTGTCGGTGCAGGTGCGCGAAAAGGCATGAAAGCCGAAGCGCTCGTAAAGCTTGATAGCGGCCTGATTGTCGGGGTGAACGAATAACCCCAGCGCGGGCAGTTCACCCGGCCAATCTCTGGCCTCATCCAGCAAATGCCGCATGATCTGGGACGAGTAGCGTTCGTCTTGCGGCCCGGCAGGGCTCCCCCAAAACTCTTTCCGGATGGCAACAGCCGGGACAATGACCAACTCCGTCTTGCGCGACGTCGCGTCGGGGTACTGCCAACGAGTCACACCCAGGGTACACAGGCAGTTCTGGATTTGACTACACCTGACGTGGTGTCCGGTTGTGTGGTCGTGGCCACATTCCACACGCACCCGAACCCCACAGCGGATGGGTGGAATCCAGGGCCGAGTGGATCGGACACGCTCTCGGCTTCGTTCTTCGGCGTGCCGTGCCTGATTCGGGCCGATAACGGGACTCCTTACAACGGGACTTGCCTCGCGCCGCGGCGGACTGACCGGCGGCCCCGGTTATCCACCTCGACCCGATAGCCGCTTTTGGCTGGGGAGAGAAGACGATGAGTCACACCGCAGTGACTGCGACAGGCTCGGTTGTGCTGGAAGGCGACCAGGTATTGGCCATTGCCCAGGCGGACGCCGCGCGAGTATACCGCGACCTGTCCGTGTATCGTATCCAGCTTGTCCTGGAGGAGGATGGCTGGCATGTGGATTACGACCTGAAAGACCCTCGACCGAAAGGCGGCGGGCCGCATTACCTCATCAACGCTCATACCGGTGCGATTGCGTCCAAGCGCTATGAGCAATAGCGGAGGCGCATCCCAAAGCTCGTGAAACATCTGCACATGGGACACTCCCGCCGCGGGGAAGCCACACTTCCGCAATCGAAAGACGACCGGGACCACGACCGTCGGCCCCTCGAACGGCCAGTCAAACGTGTCGCGAACCGGTCTCCCTCCGAGTCTTCGCGCACCCCGGACGAGCGCGCGTCCAACCGGGGGTGTGGAGCAGGTGAAATGAAACGAACTTTCTTCCTCCAGGTTACCCGAGCGACACCCGGCGAGCGAAGAGAAGAAGACAGGCGGCCCCAAGAAGACCCGATAGGGTCCGAAATGACGAACCTCGCCGCGGACTCCCCGAGCAACAACGCATTTGCACTCGACTGAGACAGGTTTCTTGATTGCCTCGCCACTGCCCCGCCGTTACGATACTGCCATTCCGGATCGTGTCGATCCGCGCTGTTCAGGATGACTCGCGCCCTTCTACCCACGGTGACACCATGCGAACGCACCTTTGCCGTGCGGGCGGCTTGACCGGCCTGCTCGCCTTCGTGACCTTCCTGCTGGCGCCGGCCGCCACTCGCGCCGACGACAAACTGCCCGAGTCGCTGCGCCTCGTGCCGGCCGACGCCGTCCTCTATAGCGCCTCGCTCCGCAACGCCGAACAGTGGAAAGCCATCACCGGCAGCAAAGCCTGGGAGAAACTCACCGCCCTCGAATCTGTCGCCCCCTTCTGGAAGATGGCCCAGGACTGGATGAAGGCCAAGGACAATCGCGAAACCCTCGATCTGCTCACCGACATGACCGGCCAGGAGGTGTTCCTCTACGGCGGACCCGCCTACGCCGATATGGTCGTCTTGATGCAGTACGTCTACGCCGCCGCGCAGATGGCCCCTCGTATGGCCGCCCTCGGCGGCGGTCAGGGCAACCCCCAACAGGTGCAGGTCACCGCCACCCTGCTCACGCTCCTCGAACACCGCGACAAGATCAAGGCGCCCGGGCTGCTCATCGGCTTCCGCCTCGACAATCCCAAACAGGCCGAGGCCCAGCTCAAAAAGGTCGAGGAGATGCTCGCCAACCTCGTCGAACAGGCGCCGCCGCTCAAGGGACGCCTCAAACGACAGGAGGTCGGCAAGGCTTCCTTCGTCACACTGATGGTCGATGGCAAGATGGTCTCGTGGAAGGAAATCATTCCCTGGCGCGCCTTCGAGGCCGAGGCTGGCCAGTTCGATCCGCTCATCCGCAAGCTCGAAGGCGTCAAACTGACCCTCAGCGCCGGCGTCCGCGACCGCTATCTGCTGATCGGCCTGGACGAGACGACCAAGTTGCTCACCACACTCGGAGGAGAGAACTCCCTCGCCGATCGGCCCGAGTTGAAGCCGCTCGCCAAGTTTGCGGATCGCCGGCTCACGGCCATCAGCTACAGCAGCAAGTCCCTCAACGCCAGCACGGCCACCACCAAGGAAGACGTCAACGGCACGATCGAGCTGGTCGAGTCCTTCCTGGAGCCGCTGGGACTGAAGGAAGAGGAAGTGAAGGCGATCCGCAAGGACCTTGCCGAACTGGGCAAGCTGTGGAAGGCGAACTTGCCGATCCCGGGGGCCGCCCTGGCTTTCTCGTTCATGACCGAGCGCGGCTCGGAGAGTTATTCGCACGACTGGACGCAGTATCCGGGACAGGCTCGCCCCGCGCCGCTGTCCATTCTGAAGCACCTTGGCGGCGATCCCCTGATGGCCTTCGCCGATCGTTCGACGACCAACATCGAGGACTATCGGGCCCTGGTCAAGTGGATCAAGACCGCCGACGGCTACATCGACAAGCTGGTCCTGCCGCGCCTCGATGAGGACAAGCGCAAGCACATGGAGGAGGGGCTGAAGGTGCTTCGGCCACTGGTTCGCGAACTCGACGCCGTGACGAGCAAGAAACTGCTGCCGGCCCTGGCCGATGGACAGACGGCCCTGGTGATCGACGCCCGGCTCAAGAGCAAACAGTGGATCAAGGCGCTGGGCGCCACTCCGCGGGCGCTGCCGTTGCTGGAGCCGGCCCTGGTCGTGGGAGTCAGCGATGCGGACCTGCTGCAACAGGCGCTTGGCGACTATCGGACGATCGTCAACAAGCTCCTCAAGGAAGCGCGCGAGCTGGGAGGAGAAGGGTTCCCGGTCCTGGAAATCCCCAAGGCGAAGATGCGCAAGACGAACGACGGCACGTTCTACTCGATTGCCGTGGCCGAGGCGCTCGGCCTCGACCGGCAGCTTGAACTGAATGCCGGCGTGGGCGAGAAGGTGGCTGTCTTCGGGCTGTCCAAGGCGACAACCGAGCGTCTGCTGGCGTCGAAGCCACTTGAGGCCGGCGGACCGCTGGCACGCGCCGCGGATCGCGACCTGCTGGGGGCGAGCTATGTCAACTGGACGGGGACGGTAAAGGCCCTGGCTCCCTGGATCGAGATGGGTGTGGACGTGATGCTCGCTCGCTTCATCGATGAGGATGAGAAGGAAAAGCTGGCCAGCATTCGCACACAGGTGACGACTGTCCTTGAAGTGCTGACGGTCTTTCGCAGTTACGCCAGCGCCACGTTCGTGGAGAACAAGGCAACGGTCACGCACGGAGAAAGCGTATTCCGCG